>DASWDH010000302.1:0-5679 GCA_036395495.1 Polyangiaceae bacterium | reverse complement strand
TTGTACGAGCAGTGTTCGCTCCACATCACGCTGAAGACGCCGAGCTCGGTGTACGTGGGCGCGCGCCCGAGAGAATCGACGATCCGGCGGTATTCCTCGCTGGTCAGGTGGTGGGCGCGAACGAGGTCGGCGGTGACCGGGAGATCACCCGGAAAAGGGTCAGAGGTCGGCATGGCTTCGTTTCGGGCGCTACATTACTCCGTCCGATTCTCGCCGCCAGATCGAACATCGCCGCAGCGATGTGTTATGCCGCGACGATTACGTTGCCGCGCGTTTCGTAGAGCCGGACGCGCGGTTCCGCGTCTTCGACGACCGCCGGAGCTCCGAAGATCCGCGAGATGCCTCCCATCTCGAGGACGCGCGTGATGGCGGTGTGCAGATGGCCATGCAGCACCTGGACACCTCGGAGCTTCGACAAGAGGGCGAGCAGCCGCCGGTAACCTCGTAATCCATCGACCCACTGCAGCGCGGCGATCGGGTGGGGCATGGGCGCGTGGTGTTGGACGACCACGACGGCACGCCTGGCAATCCCCGGGTCGGATGCCCGCTTCTCGAGCCCCTCGTAGCCTTCGGAATCGATGATTCCCCACGAAGACGCCCAGTGCTGGTGAACGGCCGTGTTGACCGGCAGCAGGATCGCGTCGCCGAGATCGATCACCTTGCCGGCGACACCGCCGCTGCTCGGAGCATAGGCACGCAGTGGCCCTTGCAGCGCCCGCGTGAACTCGCGCGGATCGCCGTAGGCGTCGTGGTTGCCGGGAACGAGCGTGACTTTGTAGGGATCGATGCCGCTTTCCGAAAGCACGCGCGCGAGCTGTTCGAATTGGCCCTTGTAGCCATCCTCGGTGAGATCGCCGGAAATGACGAGATGATCGAACCCTTGTTCTCGTGCTCGCCTGAGTGCCCTCCCCGCTCGCCTCACCCGCGCCTCGGCGTCGAGGGGCCGAAGCAACGAGAGATAGCGTAGCCGAACGCGCTCACAGAACGAGCGCCGGCCAACATCAGGTTCGAGAAGATGAAGATCAGAAATATGGGCGATGCGCATAAAGCAACCTAGGCCTCCGAACTCGCAGGCGGGCCGACGGGCCGCGCCGAGTAACTCAAACGGGAATACTGCTCTTAAGCATGGGCGATCGCGGGCAGGATTTCATCTCGGACCGAATCAATGCATGTCCCGGAAAACGTGCTACAAAAGAAGACTGTGGTTGGCTGCCGCGGCGGGCCATGGATCTCCAGTCCCACCGCGTGAGCTCATGGCCAGTAGGCTCGTGTGGGAGCGACGACAACTCGAGCGTCGGCGATCGCCGTCGTGCGGTAGCGCAAGTACGCTACACTGCCGCCTCGTCCCATGAATTACCACGCCGAGTTCCGCTGCCTCCTCGGGTGTGACGGCGCCTTTCCGCTGACTCAGCCCATTTACCGATGTCCTCGGTGTGGAGGTCTTCTCGAGGTCGTCCACGACGTCGAGGCGCTGCGTTCGCGCGGCCCGAACGCCTGGATGAAGCTGTTCGACGACCGCTACAAGCGCACGCTCTGGCCTTACGGATCGGGTGTTTGGGGCAAGCGTGAGTGGGTGGTCCCCGACATGCCCGATGACCTCATCGTTTCGATGGATGAGGGGGGCACCAACCTTTTCTGGGCGGAGCGCTATGGCCGCCAACTCGGCTGCGACGATCTCTGGGTGAAGATGTGCGGCAATAGCCACACCGGCTCGTTCAAAGACCTCGGTATGACGGTGCTCGTTTCGGTCGTGCGCCAGGCCGTCGCCGGAGGATTGCGCGTGCGCGCGATTGCATGCGCATCGACGGGCGATACGTCGGCTTCGCTTGCCGCCTACGGCGCCGCAGCCGGTCTTCCGGTCGCCGTGCTTTTGCCGTCGGGTCGAGTCTCGACCGCTCAGCTGGTGCAACCCATCGCGAACGGAGCCCTGGTGCTCGCTCTCGACACGGATTTCGACGGGTGCATGGCGATCGTTCAGCGCCTCGCCGACGCCAAGCTCGTCTACCTCGCCAACTCGATGAATGCCCTTCGCCTCGAGGGTCAAAAGACGGTGGCCATCGAAATCGTACAGCAGTTCGATTGGCAAGTGCCCGATTGGATCGTGCTGCCGAGCGGAAACCTCGGCAACGCGGGTGCGCTCTACGCCGGCTTTCGGTTGATGAAAGAGCTCGGTCTCATCGCTCGCTATCCCCGATTGGCCATCGCGCAGGCGGCCGCGGCCAACCCGCTCTATCGAGCCTGGTCCGAGGGAAAAAAGGAAGTAGCGCCGGTCAAGGCCCAACCGACGCTCGCGACGGCGATTCAGATCGGTAACCCGGTGAGCTCCTCGCGCGCGTTGCGCGCGCTCGAGGCGATGAACGGCGTCGTCGAACAGGCGACCGAAGAAGAGCTGTCGGAGGCGGCGGCACGCGCCGATCGCACGGGCATGTACGCCTGTCCCCATACGGCGGTCGCCCTCGCGGTGCTCGAGAAGCTACTGGCGCGTGGGGTCATCGACAAGAAGGCTCGCACGGTCGTCGTTTCGACGGCGAGTGGTCTCAAGTTCACGGAGTTCAAGGTCCGCTACCACGAGCGCAGCCTCTCCGGCCTCAGCTGTACTCACGCCAACCCACCGGTCCACCTGCCAGCCGACTTCGACAAGGTCGTCGAAGCGATCGAGACGCACCACCGAACGGGCTAGAAAGAGCCCGAGCACGGTTGGAAGAGATGGGCTAGCATCTCGCGGCTCATGACCACATCCAACGTACGAGTCGAAAAGGACACCTTCGGTCCGATCGAGGTCCCTGCCGACCGCCTGTGGGGGGCACAGACGCAGCGCTCGCTCGGACATTTCAAGATCTCGGGCGAGCGGATGCCGCGTGCGCTGATTCACGCGCTCGCCCTGGTAAAAAAGGCAGCCGCGCTGGTGAATCTCGACCTCGGGACGCTCGATCCGGCGAAGGGTCGCGGCATCATCCAGGCAGCGGACGAAGTGCTGGCCGATCGGCACGACCAAGAGTTTCCGCTCGTCGTGTGGCAGACGGGAAGCGGCACCCAGACCAACATGAACATGAACGAGGTGCTGGCCAACCGAGCGAGCGAGCTACTCGGAGGCGAGCGCGGCGAGAGACGCCTCGTACATCCCAACGACGACGTGAATCGGGGTCAGTCGTCGAACGACGTGTTCCCGACGGCGATGCACGTCGCCGGCGTCGCCTCCCTGAAGGGTCACCTCTTGCCCAGCATCGCGCGGCTCGAGCAGGCGCTGGCCGACAAGGCTTCGGCCTTTCGGGGAATCGTGAAGATCGGTCGCACCCACCTGCAGGACGCGGTGCCGCTCACGCTCGGCCAGGAATTCTCGGGCTACGTGGCCCAACTCGATCATGGGCTCGCGCACGTCGAGGCGTCGCTGCCGCACCTTTGCGAGCTCGCTTTGGGGGGTACGGCGGTCGGAACGGGGCTCAACGCGCATCCGGAGTACGCGGTACGCGTGGCGAAAAAATTGGCCGAGCTCACCGGTCATCCGTTCGTCACCGCCCCCAACAAATTCGAAGCGCTCGCTGCCAACGATGCGCTCGTGCATGCCCACGGAGCGCTGAAGACAGTCGCGGTTTCGCTCAGCAAGATCGCCAACGACATCCGCCTACTCGCTTCGGGGCCGCGATGCGGGATCGGCGAGATCTCGATCCCCGAGAACGAGCCCGGCAGCTCGATCATGCCCGGGAAGGTGAACCCGACCCAGTGCGAGGCCGTCACGATGCTCGCTGCGCAGGTCATGGGCAACGACGTCGCGGTGAACATCGGGGGCGCTTCGGGTCACTTCGAGCTGAACGTCTACAAGCCGCTCATCATCCACAACTTCCTGCAGAGCGTTCGGCTTTTGGCCGATGGCTCGGAGAGCTTGCGCGAGCACTGCGTCGTCGGCATCGAACCGAACCGCGAGCGAATCAAGAAAAACCTCGAGAATTCGCTGATGCTCGTGACCGCGCTCAATCCGCACATCGGCTACGACAACGCCGCGAAGATCGCCAAGACAGCCCACAAGCTCGGCAAGACGCTACGCGAGACTGCTATCGAGCTCGGCCTGGTGACGGCTGCGCAGTTCGACGAGTGGGTTCGGCCCGAAAAGATGACCGGTGGTTAGCCCGCACCGCCTCGCTGACTGAACCGGTGGTTGGAACGGGGAGGCGGGAAGACGGGGAGAATTTGTTTTTTTTTGTATCCGGCTCACAGGCGCAGGAAATGCTGCCAATCGACGGACCAACCCCAAAAGTTGCCCGCCTCCCCGCCTCCCCGCTTCCCTGTCAATCAACCCTTTCGGGGGGCTTTAGCGATCGCTAACGGCGGGGGAGGCGCGGCCTTTCGCGCACCCCCCGCTCAGGTCGCTCGTCGACTGCAATTTTCTTCGCGCGAACCTGCGTACGCGCGAAAAAGTCAACCCAAGCTTGAATCGACGAGAACCGGCGAGAGAGGCAATTCGCGGCCTATCTGCTAAATGGAACGCGCTACTCCAGGGCACAAAAGTTGCTTTGGGTCATCAGCGGTAACCATTCATGAACACAGCACCAGAATCGGGCGACCTCAGCAGGTTGTCACGTCCCTACCGACCATCCGAAACCGGAGAGCCGAGCGTCCCGCCGAACCGCCGCCAGCCATCTTGGAGGCTCCCAGCGGGGCTGATATCAGATCCCGATGCCGAGGACGCCGAAGCGCCCTGCACCGACTAGCCTTTCGCAGGGTCCCATCGCGGGATCGCCGTGATCCCGTTCGAGGATCTTCCCGTAGAGGTCGTTTACCCGTACGCGATTCTTCTCGGGCTATTCGGAGCTAGTTTCATCAACGTCGTGATCTACCGTCTGCCGCGCGGGATGAGCCTGGTGCGGCCCGGGTCGCGGTGTGCCGCCTGCGGCACCCCGGTGAGGTTTTACGACAACATCCCGGTCGTGTCGTACCTCCTGCTGCGCGGGCGCGCCCGCTGCTGCCGAGCGAGGATCTCGCCGCGCTACCTCGCCGTCGAGCTCATTGGCGGGCTACTCGCTTGGGCGATTCTGCAGAAGCTCGTCTTACGGCTACCGAGCGACACTTCCATCGGGCGCGTGCTCGCCATCTTCACGGCTGAGCTGGCGTTCGCTCTCGCCCTCGTTGCCGTGGCGTTTATCGACCTCGAGCACATGTACGTCCCGGACGCGATCTCGGTCGGCGGAACTGTGTTCGGTATCGCGACGGTGTCGCTCCGACCCGAGATCGACCTGAAAGACGCTCTCCTCGGCGCCGCCGTTGGGTTCGGCATCGTGTGGCTGCCGTTCGGCGTTTTGTACAAGGTCATCCGGGGGCGTACGGGTATGGGGCTTGGTGACGCCAAGCTTCTCATGATGGCGGGCGCGTGGTTCGGGTGGACCGGCGCGGTGTTCGCGCTGCTCGCTGGCGCGGTACAGGGGACGGTGGCGGCGGTGATCCTGCTTTTGGTGCACGGCCGCATCGAAGAGCCCGCAGGCGTGATGGCAGAAAAACGGGAAACGGAAACTGCCCTCGCCCAGCTGAGTCCCGAGGAACGCGCGGCGGCCGAAGCCGAGCTCGCCAAAGATCCGCTCTACGAAGCCTCTTCTTCTTCGTCGCTCGGACTTGCGCGGATTGCCTTTGGTCCGTTCCTGGTGCTCGCGATGCTCGAGTATCTTTTGATCGGTCGCGACTGGGTCGGAG
>DASWDH010000301.1:0-3525 GCA_036395495.1 Polyangiaceae bacterium | reverse complement strand
CTGTTCGTGCTGACGCTCTACCCGTTGTGCGCAGCATGGTGATGGCTCCCAGCACGGAAACTGCCCACAACGGGTAGAGCGTCAGCACGAACAGCGGTGTCATGCCAGAAGCTCCTCGGGCACGAGGGGTCGTCGTCCACGGCGGCCGGCGACCCGCGAGACTGCGGCACCGGCAAAGTACATGCGGGCAAGCCGTTGGAAGCTGCGTTCGGTCTCGCGCTGCATCAGAGGACGGAATAGGAGGCTATCGATCAGCCGACCGATCACGCCCCAGCGTACCTCGTAGTTGTACGAAGTGCGAAACTCGACGACACCCCCGGGCAGTGCAACGTAGCGCCACAACCCGACACCGCGCCGGATCAGCGAGCGGGCGTCGTCGGAACCGAACTCGAACGTCGACTGGCGCATGGGCGCATGGAGCTTGTAGCGTCCCCAACCGCAGATGGTCACGCCGAACAAGCGCTTCTCGTAACGCATGCGCGTACCCGTTCGAATCAGGTCGTCCAGCATGATGATTCGAGAAAAGCGGTGATCCCAGGTCGGGTGAAGGATAGGGTCTTGGGTGATTCGCCAGAGCTTCTCCAGCGACGTGCGCAGCCGCACCGTCACGTGAAGGGGTCGCGGCCGGAACAGCGCTCGTGGCGCCGCAAGCTCTAACGCTTCGAGCGCGGTCTCCATCGCGCAACCGAGAGCGAGCAGTCCCAGTGCCGCTCTCAAGGCCGGCGGCGCGCCGGGCACCACGTGGATCGCCGTCGGCAGATGCCGCCACTCCCAGGTGGAGATAAGGAGTCCGTGCAAGAAAGCACCGACGAACAAGCTCAGGACGATGTGCATCAGGTATTCGCCAGGCGGCAAGCCTCCGAGGCTCTTGCGCGAAGCGGGCTCGACGAGGATGTCGGTGATGGCGATCGCAGCATCCGCTACGAACAACGCAACGAACAGCGCGTAGTAGCGTCCATGAAAAGCAAGGTTGGGGACGCAGGACAGCTGCAGCACATAGACGATTCCGCGAGCGACGTGAATCCAGGCTTCGGTGCGCGACTCGCATCGCTCGCACAGGTGGCAGCGGTGCCGGTGAAAGAAGAAGACGTCGAAGCCTCCGAGCAGGCCGATGATCAAAAGAAGAACGCAGGAGGTGAGCATGCGCGTTTCGATTGCAATCGGAAGGCCACGGCTCGGAGAGCCGCTCGACACCCTGCGAGCCCGGCAGGCGGAGCCGCGCCGCGCGCCCAGTCCCGGCGCCGTCCACTCGGTGGGCACCTACCCGTCCACGTCGTGGACACCTCGCCAAGACCGCGCCGGTCTGACGCTCTCGAATCGGCGCTCTTTTCCGAGTTGATCGTGTTTCGGCGAGGCCGGCACGTTCGTCGCAACGACGGCCGGCATGACGACGCGATTTCCGCACCTCGCCGTGCATGTCTTTCGAATTGGGATGTCTCTCTTCGCCCACGTCGTGGCGCTGCACAGCGGCCGCCGGCTGGCTGCGCACGTCGCCGCCGCGGCCGTGTTCTACGCCGCCTTTGCCCTGGCGCACGATCTGACGCACGGGACCCTCGGTCTATCGGTTCGCGCCCGTCGCTGGGCACTCGCGGCGGCAGCGCAATTGCTGTTCGTGAGTGGTCAGACGATGCGGATTCTTCATCTGCGCCACCACGCGCGCCCCGGTGCAGCCGACGACGTCGAAGGGGTCGCGATCCGGCTCGGCCTCATCGGCGCGTGGATCCGACTCCCCGTCTTGTTCTTCTCGATGCGCCACGCTGCTTACCAGGCCGCGAAGCCAGCCGCACGGCGATGGCTGATCGGCGAGACGGTACTCACTGCAATCGTGGTAGCGACGAGTCTCGTATGGGAGCCGCTCCGCACCTACGTCGTCGTGGCGCTGGCCCTACAACTCTCGGCTCCGCTATGGGGCGGCTATCTGCCGCATCGAGCCCCCGAATGGCTCCGAAGCTTGGCGGGCCGTTTCGCTTTCACGCGCTCTCCGACCGCGATCAGCCTCGCCTATCACGATCTCCACCACGAGCATGCCGACGTTCCGTGCCAGAATTTGGGGGCTTTCGCGCTCGAATTGGGGCTCAAGGGGTTAGGGATGATACCCGCGCCCGCTCTTTCCACCGCTGTCGATTCATACCGGCGGCGGCTGCATACATGAGGAGGGGGCGTGTAGGCGAGCGAGATCTCTTGACGGGCAAAGGCTCCGGCGGCAAAAGGGAGGGTCCGAGACGCGGGGGTCGAGCGCGATCGGCACACAAGGAGGACGAGATGGTCCGGTTTCGTATGCTTTCGATCGATGGGGGCGGGATCCGAGGGCTGATACCCGCGATGATCTTGGAGAGGCTAGAGGCTGAAACCGGCAAGACGATTCCCGAGCTCTTCGATGTCGTCGCGGGGACGTCCACAGGCGGAATCTTGGCACTGGCGCTGTCGTTGCGCGACGAGAAGCAGCCGGATCGCCCCAAATTCCGGGCGGGCGATATCGTCAAGCTCTACAAAGAGGAAGGCTCCAAGATCTTCGCGAAGTCGAAGTTTTGGGCAACGCTCGACGCGCTGGTCGGCGGGTTACCGGGCGTGTCGGAGATCGGCCACCGCCTCGGTTTACCCCGCGACGCCGACGTCCACGACCTGTTCTCACCCAAATACGGCGAGAAGGGCAGACGCGACGTCCTTCGCGCCAGGTTCGGTGATGCCCTGCTGAAAGATGCGCTGACGCGTGTCTTCATCACGAGCTACGAAACGGAACAACGCATTCCCGTTTTTTTCGTCTCCCGGGCGAGCGACGAACTCGACGAAGAATACGGCGAGGCGATCTGCGGCGAGGTATCGATGCTCGACGCCGCCTTGGCCACATCCGCCGCTCCTACCTACTTTCCTCCGCACCAAGTGGCGATGCCACACCGTCCGTATTCGCTCGTGGATGGCGGCGTGTTCGCCAACAACCCCACCGGGCTCGCACGTACCTTCATGAGGGGCAAGAGCTCCGACTCCGACTTCATCGTATCGCTCGGTACAGGGTCGATGCAGGTCCCATATCCGTTCGACGAAATCAAAGGCTGGGGTGCGATTCGCTGGGCCTCACCCATCCTCAAAATGACGTTCGACGGCCAGACCGAAGCGGTCGCGCTCGGCCTGCGCCACGTGGTCGAACGGAACGGCTATTTCAGGATCCAGGGGCTTCTCGGCAAGGGTCACGTGGCGGACGACATGGATGACGCCACCCCGGAGAACATCCAGCGCATGGAGGAGCTCGCGGGCACCCTGATCGACTCGACGGATTTTCGCGCTGTTTGTCAGCTCCTCCGAAGCGAGTCGGGCGCGCGAGCGGACGATCGCGAGGCCGCGACGGTCAGCCCGGCGTAAGGCGACTAGCATGACTGCCGCAGACTTTTCGCTACCAGATCGATCATCGGAGCGACTTCTGCGGCCACTCAAACTGACCGGACAGGCAGATTCTCGGTTCGGCGAAGCGTGGCTGGCCGGGCCTTGCGGCTGGTTTTTTTCGAATGCGAGATTCCGACGGCCTCGCCG
>DASWDH010000300.1:0-4221 GCA_036395495.1 Polyangiaceae bacterium | reverse complement strand
CCCTGCTGGCCTCCGAGGGCCGGACCGCCGAACGGTGCGCCGTTCTCGACAAGATCGCGGTACTCGAAACGGACCGCGAAGCTCGCCGCATCGCCCTCGGGCAAGTGGCGCGCATGGCCGCGCAAGACCTCCACGATCAAGATCGAGCCGCGCGCGCCTGGCGTGAGAGACTTCGCGACGATTCGGGCGATCGCGAGGCTCTCGACGGTTTGGTCGAGGTGCTCGAATCGGCCCGCCTGTGGAACGATCTCATCGCCTCGCTGGAGGCACGCGCGACGCAGGTGGAAGCCGGGCAAGCTCGAAAAGATCGCGGCCGCATTGCGCGGATCTACTCCGAGGAGCTGTTGGCCGTGGATCAGGCGATTACCGCCTGGAACCAAGTCCGCCAGACGTATGGACCGGATGACGAGAGCTTTCGAGAGTTGTCGCAGCTTCTGGAGAGCGCGGCGCGTTACGAAGACCTGGCGACGCTGGTCGAAGAAGAAGCTCGCGCCGCGGGTACCACCGAACGCCGCGTGCTCCTCTGGGGAAAGCTCGGCGACGTTTGCCGCGAGCATTTGAGCGCGCCCGAGCGCGCGGCCCGGAGCTACGCCGAAGCGCTCGCTCTCGACCCGAACGACGGCGTGGCCCGCAGAGGGCTCTCGGAGCTGGAAGCCGTGCCCGAGGCCCGGCCGACGGTGCTCGCCGCGCTCGCGCGTGCCAACGTCGCCACCGGCGAGTGGGAACAGGCCGCCGGCTTGTCGGCCAGCCTCGCGCAAGGCGAGGAAGTTCCGGCCGATATCGCTCGAGCCTTCTGGTGGGGAGTCGGGAAGTTTCAGCGTGATATCCGGCGAAACCCGGATCTCGCCGAATTCGCGCTGGCGCGGGCTCTCGCGTTCGACGAGAACAGCGCGGAAATCCTGGAAGCGCTGGCGGCCGTTCAGAGCCGCAACCCCGGCCGCAGCCTGGTTCTCACGATGATGCGGCTATCGGACGTGCGGGGAGGCGACTTGCAGCTCTTGCGGGACGCTGCCGAGGTCGCGATTCGCATTCGGCAAGACGTGCAGCTCGCGAGGGCCGCCTGCGAAAAGGTGCTGGAGCTCGCCATTTCACGCTGGACGGCCTCCGGTCAGAAGCACGCGCCGGAGGGCGAACGCTCCGCTCGCGGGATCGCGGGCTGGGCGCTGCGTCAGCTGGTGGCGGCCGCACAGGAAGCCAACGACGATCAACGTGCGGTCGAGCTCTTGAAGAGGGGTGCGTCGCTGCCGTTCCGTCCGAAGGAAGCGCGCCGCATGAAGCGAGAAGTCGCCGCTTTGAGCGCCGAAAAGCTGAAAGACACCAACGCGGCGCTCGCGACTTACCGGGAGCTGTTTCAAGAGAACCCGGGGGACGAGGCGGCTGTTGCCTCGGTGGACGCCTTCGCCGCTCTGCTCGATGCCGATCGCCTCGATGCCGAGCTCGTGTCGCTTTGGGAGCAGCAGGCCAAGCTGCGGGCCGACGCCGGGGAACCTGCCAACGCCGCCGCGCTGTGGGATCGCGCCGCATCCCTCGCCGAAGGACGCTTGAGCGATCTCAATCGGGCCATCGCCGACCACCGCCAGGGGGCGCAAGTCGGTGGCGTTTCGTCGCTCGAGGCACTGGCGAGGATTCACGGCGGGCGCTCCGAGCATGCCGAGGCCGCAGCGGCGCTCGAGCGGATTTGTGAGCTTTCGCCGCGCGACGAGCTCGAACGCAACGCGTTGCGGCTGGCCGACGCCTACATCGCCGCCGGCCAAAAAATGCTGGCCCGAGCGCGTCTCGAACACGCGCTGCAAGAGCTCAAGTCATCGGAGGCACTCGCCTCCAAGCTGGCACGCCTCTACCACGAGGACGAAGCATGGGAGGCGCTCGCGCATCTTCTCACGTCGCAGGCCGAACAGACGAGCGATACGGCCAAACGTCTCTCCTACCTCGTTCAGGCGGTCGAGCTCCACGAAGCGAAACTCGGCGACGCCAAGGCGACCATTCCGCTGCTCGAGCAAGTGATCGTGCTCGATCCGGACCATACGGGCCGACGGCTCGCCCTCGCCGACGCGCTGATGTTGGCAAACCACCACGATCGCGCCGTCGAGATCCTCGAGGCCCAGGTGACCCGCTTCGGTTCGAGGAAGCCGAAGGACAGGGCCCTCGTACACTTTGCGCTCGCGCGGGCTTGCAAGAATCGCAAGCGCGCCCTGACGGAGGTCGCGATTGCCGCACGCATCGACGCAGGGCATCCCGGAATTCTTCAGGCGCTCGGCCGGCTCGCTTTCCAGGATGGGCAGCTCGACCTCGCCGAGCACACGTATCAGTCGCTGCTGCTTCTCTATCGCGGTGCTCACAAGGGTACCGAGGATCAGGCGGGGCGCGCCCAGCTTCTGCTCGATCTGGCCGAGATCGCCGAAAAGAAGGGGGACGAGGAGCGCGCCGCGGAGCTGCGGGCTTCGGCCAAAGAAGCGACGCGCGCGATCGATGCTCCGCGCAGCCTCCCGCCGGCTGAGCGAACGAGGCCGTCCGAGCGTCCCCCCAAGGGTAGGCACGGCAAGCACGCGCAGCGCGCGTGACTATTTGATGTCGTTGCGGTTGCAGCCGAGGAGTACCTGAACGCTGCTTTCAGGGGTGTTTTTTAGGGGATCGCACACCTGCGAACAGAGGGTGAGCTGGGTGGGGACCCCCGCCGGCGGATTGACGTTGTAGTACCAGCCGCCCGTCGAGCCGCACGCGGCGGCGTTCTCGACCCGCCCGACGTCCCTGGGCGTTCCCGTGCCCATCGTCACCTGCACGTTGACGGTCGTGAAGTCGATCGGCCTGGCGGGGTTCATCGGGAGGGTGAAGTTGCACGTGATCATGCCCGTGATCTGCCGCAAAGCTGCCCCCAGCCGTCCGGCGACATCACCGGAGGCAGGGAAGTAGTGGGTGACGTTGCCGGATCCGGCGAGGGCGATCTGGTCGAGGCTCATCGTCGCCCCGAGACCGACGACGTACGTTTTGATCGAGGGGTTCCGACCGAAGTACCCTTGAGCGAGCGTTGCGGCGGCGGGGACCGTGCTCGTGCATCCATTCGGGATGCCGTCGGTGACGAAAACGACGGCGGCAGCGCGCCCGGCGGTCGAGCTCGTATAGGTCTGCGCGTACTGGAGGGCACCATCCAAGGCCGGAACGGTGGGGGTACCGCCGTTCGGCCCGTTCATGCCGATCGCGGCGATGATCGGCATCGCGCTCCCCGGTAGGGCAGCGATGGGCACGGTCGGTCGCGCATACGCCGCCGGCGTGCAATTCGACCCGCCCCCCAGCGGAAAGAAGCCGATGCCGACGCCAATCCCGGCGTTGCCCGGCGCGTTCACGAAACCGGTGATCGCGTTGGTCACCGCCTCCCAGCGCGAGGGGGGGGGCTGAACCGTGTTTTCGGGCATCGAGCACGCGTCGTCGGAGGCCGAGCAATCCATCGATCCCGACTTGTCGAGCATGATGAAGATGTCGGTCGGAATGGAGCTCGAACCCTGGCGTTCGACGACGCAAGCCGCGTCGGCGCTGAAAGACGACCCTCCGCTGCCGGAGCCCGATCCGGATCCCGAGCCAATCGAGCCTCCCCCGCCGGTCAGCGTGCCGGCGCCGATGCTGCCGGTGCCCGTTCCAGTATTGGTGCCCGAGTTGGTGTCGCCGAACGTGTTTCCCGAATCGCCCGAACAACTCTCGAGCAGGGGCAGGACGACGGCCAGTGGAAGAATGTAAAGCGCGAACCTCATGGGTAGGGCCTCCTGTGTGCGGCAACCTCGCGGGAGCAGAAGTGGGACACCGCTCCCCCATGACGGTATTGGGCCAACCCTCCGCAAAATCTAAACGAACCGCGCGCTCCCCCGCGCAAATGTGCGCGTCTGTGGGGAGATCTGGACTAGCAGTCTCCGAGCGGGCAAAACTGCGAAACCACGGCCAAGAGGTTGGCCAGCTTGACCGGCTTCGGTAAAAAGAACTCCGAATCGCCGTAGAGCTTTTGGTGGATCTGCCGCACGCTCGGGTAGGCGCTCATGATCACGACCGGGATCGGCCCGAGCCTGCGATCGCGCGCCAGCTGCTCGAGAAATTGCCACCCGTCCATGACCGGCATCATCAGGTCGAGCAACACGACGCACGGTTCGAGCTCCGAGCTCCGGATCCAATCGAGCGCCTCTCTGCCGTTGGCCGCCGACACGCTTTCATACCCCTCGTCGTGCAGCACCTTGGCGA
>DASWDH010000299.1:0-11644 GCA_036395495.1 Polyangiaceae bacterium | reverse complement strand
CGGCGCGGCCGAGCACGCGGTCGACCAGCTTGAGATAATCTTCGGCGGCATTGGAACCGCCGGCATATTCGAAAATGGTCTGCCCCTGCGACGGAGCTTCCTTCACCTTCATGGCGGCGCGCACCGGCGAAAGACAGCGATCGCCGAAATGATCGTTCAAAGTCGCCAGCGCCTCGCGGCATATTCGAGCGCGCGCGTCGTAAAAGGTCGGCAAAACGCCCCAAATCTGGACCGGATGACGGAGAAGCTGGTTGACGTTCTTCACCGTACGAATGACTTGGCGCACGCCGACCAGCGATAGATAATCGCAGGCCACCGGCACCAGCACGCTGTCGGCGAAGACGAGCGCGTTCTGGTTCATGAGCGACAAGCTCGGTGAGCAGTCGAGAACGATGACATCGTAGGAAGCCCGAGCGCCCTCGAGCCTTCGCGCCAGAACGCGGTCGCGATTCTGGCGTCCCGCCAGATAAAGCTCCGCGGCGGCGAGCGTCTCGTTCGATGGGATGAGGTCGAGATTGTCCCGCACGGGGCAGATGGCCTCGGGCACTGCGAGGCCCATCACCACCACGTGATAGAGGGAACGCTCGGCTTTGACGTTGAACGACACGCCGACGTTCCCCTGCGCATCGGTGTCCACCAAGAGCACCCGTTTGCCTCGCATGGCCAGTCCCGCGGAAAGGCTCACCGACGTCGTCGTCTTGCCGGTACCCCCCTTGTGATTGAAGACTGCGATCACGCGCGGGTGCGATGCCGCCCGCGATGAGCCCACTTCTTTCGAAGCACGCGGCCTTTCACTGACGTCTCGGGAGATAGGCGTGGCCGGTGTGGGGAGCGGGGCGAGCGGCGGCTTATCGGGGGCAAGCGTGTCGGGCGCTGTCATGTCGGCGACCGCAGGCGGGCCGGAGGCCGCGCCGAGTAACTCAACCGCAGGCGGGCCGGAGGCCGCGCCGAGTAACTCACCAAGCCGCGCTCCCCCTGCCTCGCGCAAAAGCTGGCCGCGGCAGGCCTGCGAGCACGCGTACTTGCGCTGTCCTGCCACGTAGAAAACGCTCGAAACCAGCTCGACCTGGAACCGCTTCCCACATGTGTCGCAAGAAGCGCACCCGTCTCCCCACGCGGTTCGACTCTTATTCAGGCATTCTTGGGAGCAATAGAACGCAAAACCCGTCGGGGTCTCCTCCATCTGATAGCGAAATTGCTGCTCAAATCGGGATCCGCAGACGCTACAGGACTCGGTCATGAAAGCCACGGCGAGCTCCTTGCCTCGCCAATCGCGAAGCAATTATTTAGGTTGTGGAGATGTCATCTTTGGTTGGCTTGGGCCAAATTTTCCGCCTCGGCAGGCACGCGGGGCTTGCCAGGTTAAATAACATTGCCCTAAACTGGGGGTGAGCACGTGACGCAAAACGATCCTGACAAGCAAGCGCAGGTTCCGGAACCGAGCTTCGGTCCCGGAGTCGAAGCCCAGCACGGTGGTACCAAGGCGGGCGGCCGACGCAAGACATCGCGCCCACTCGAGCCGACACTACCGCTTTACCTCGTGCTTCGCTCGTCGCGAGCGCGCGGGAACTGGTCGCTGCGGCGCCCAGCGACCGAAGCCCGCATCGAGGAACTGCTTCGCACTCTCTCTCGTCGTCACAGCATCAAGATCCACGAGTTCGCCAACGCAGGGCACCAGGTGCACTTGCTGTTGTCGGCCAAATCGCGCGAAGGATTTCAGGCGTTCCTCCGGGCCTTCGCCGGGCTGACAGCGCGGCTCGTCACCGGCGCGAAGAAGGGCAAGCCAGCCGGCAAATTCTGGGACGGCCTTACGTATTCGCGCGTCTTGCAGTGGGGCGACGAGTTCGACACGTTCCGCCAGCTGCTCGCCAAGGGCAACCTCGCCGCCCTCGAGCCCCGCACCCAGCCCAAACGGCGCTCCCGCACCACCGCCTGAGCCACAACGGCCTCCTGCCGGGCTGATGGGTTCGAAATTCACAGGGAGCCGAGGAGGCGCCTCCCCGCCTCCCTATGAAAAATCGCAGCGTGGCGCATCCGCCGGCTCGGGCGAGGAGAACGCCATCGTGAGAAGGCGAGATCGTGCGGGCGGTCAATGCCGGAAGTGTCGCACTCCGGTGAGGACCATCGCGGCGCCGGCGCGATCCGCAGCGGCGATCACGTCGACATCTTTGACGCTGCCTCCGGGCTGCGCGAAAGCAGTGACGCCTCGGGCGATCGCCGCCTCCACGCCATCGGGAAATGGGAAAAAGGCATCGGACGCGAGGACGCTGCCGGCAGCCTCGGAGCCCGCCTTCTCACAGGCGATTTGCACGCTGACGACGCGCGACATCTGACCGGCCCCGACACCCACGGTCCGGGTTCCCTTGGCGAGCACGATCGCATTCGATTTCACGTGCTTGGCGACACACCAGGCGAACTCGAGAGCCAGCAGCTCGGCCTCCGTCGGCGCTCGCCGCGTCGCGACCTTGGCGCGCCGCACTTCGCCGCGGCCGGTCGTGTCGCGCGTTTGCGCGACGACGCCGCCGCTCACCCGCTTGTATTCGAGCGTCGCTTGGTCGGCGCCGAGCCAGATGCCCGTCGCGAGAAGACGCAGGTTCTTCTTCGTGTGCAGCACCTCGAGCGCCTCGCGCGAGAACGTAGGCGCGACGACGCATTCCACGAACGTCTCTGCGATGACGCGCGCCGTATCGACCTCGACGGGGCGATTGAGCGCCACCACGCACCCAAAGGCCGAAACCGGATCCGCGTCCCGCGCCGCTCGGTAAGCGGTGGCGAGATCCTCGGCGACGGCGACCCCGCAGGGATTGGTGTGCTTGACGACGACGGCGGCCGGAAGCTCGAACTCCCGCACCGACTGAAAGGCGGCATCGGCGTCGACGATGTTGTTGAAACTGAGCTCTTTGCCGCCGGCTCCCACGCTCTCGGCCAGTGCGAGCGATCCCAGCGGCGCTCCTCGCTCCCGGTAGAAGGCCCCACCCTGGTGCGGATTTTCGCCGTAACGCAAACCATAGACGCGCTCGAAAGGCAGCGTCAGAAATCGTGGGTACTCGTCACGGCCACCGTCCGACAAACTCGAGAGATAGCCGGAGATGGCTCCATCGTAAGCAGCCGTATGGGCAAATGCTTTGGCCGCCAGACGCTGGCGTGTCGGCGCACTCACATCGCCCGAGGAAGCGATCTCGGCAAGCACCGCATGGTAATCGCCCGGGTCGCAAACGACCGTCACCCGGGCGTGGTTCTTGGCCGCACTGCGAACCATCGACGGGCCACCGATATCGATGTTCTCGACGATCTCCTGGTGCGACGCCCCCACTCTTCGCATGGTCTGCTCGAACGGATAGAGGTTGACGACTACGAGGTCGATGGGGCGCCCGCCGATCCTCTCGAGGTCGGCCGCGTCACTCTCTCCGCGCATCAAGATTCCGGCATGCACGCGCGGATGCAACGTCTTCACACGCCCATCCATCAACTCCGGCGAACCGGTGTAGCTCTCGACCGATGTAACGGCGATGCCCGCCTGCTCGAGTGCTTTGTGAGTTCCTCCCGTAGACAGGAGAGTCACGCCGCGTGCGGCGAGCGCTTGGGCGAAAGGCACGAGTCCGGTCTTGTCCGAAACCGAAAGCAGAGCGCACTGAATAGCCATGGCGCGCCGGGTAGCGCCGGCGCGTGCGGCCGTCAAGCCCGCAGGCGACCGGCCGCCGCGCCGAGTCATGCAAACGCAGTACTACGCAGAAGGAAGATAAGAAACGGAGGGGCGCATAGGAGGAGGGCTCATTCTTCGATTAAGTCGAAATCCGCCGGCTCTAGCACGCGCGAGCTCGGCTTGAAAAGCTCTTCGTCTTCATCGTCGTCGTCATCCGGCTCGGGGGCTTCGTCTTCGTCGTCGATCAGGTCTTTCTTGGACAGGAGGGGTAACCTTCGCTTGCCCACCGGACCTTCGTCGACGTAGTCGCGCAACGCCATCATATCCTGGAGGGCGTCGAGCTTGGCCAGCGCCTTCACTTCGACTTGACGTATTCGCTCACGCGTCAGGTTCATGATCGCTCCGACCTCCTCGAGCGTCGTGCCGCCGCGGTCGGCGATATCGAGAGCGCAGGTCTCGTTCATTTCCCATACCTCGAGGTCGGGAAAATTGAGTTTGATCGCTCCGGTCCGGCTCGAGACGTCGAGGTAGAGGTGGTGCTTGCAGGACACGAACGGGCACGGACGCGCGCCCTCGACGCAGTCGTTGCGCGTTTCGGGCTTGTCGTAATCGTGCTCCGGATAAAGCAGCCGTCCAATCTCCAGCTCGCGCTTCGTCATCCGCTTGACGCTGATGGTCCTCGCGCGGATTTCCCGCTTTCGCCGCGAGCGCCGCTGTTCGCGGGTCACCGGAGGGTTTTCCATCGATGTCGGTGCCGGCGCGAGGGCCAGGGGGCCTTCGATCGTCCCGACTTGTTCGTCGGAGAGATCCTCCTCGTCGACGTCGGAGCCGCTCATCGCCTCGAGCTTCTTTTTGATGTCCATGCGCCGTCCTCTCTCGCCTTCACACTCGTTTGCAACTCTCTCGTCTGGGGTCCTTCAGCCGGCGACCGACCGAGCCGTTTCGGACCGTGCGGTCAATCGCGCTTCTATCGATTCGAGCTTCTGGAGCAGGTCCTTCGCGAGGCTTCGTGCGCCCGCCAGATCGTGGGTGACCGAACGCCCGCCCACGCCGGCTCGGCCCCGATCTTTCGCAGCGTGCCCGAGATTGTCGAAGATCCTGCCGAGCACGCGCTCGAGTTCCTCGATGTCGCCGCGAACGAAGAGAATCTCGCGCTGAATTTGTTCGATGGTCAGATCATCGGCCATCATTTCTTTGATGCGCAGGATCTGGCGGATGACGGCTACCGGATAGATGCCCTGCGAGCCCTGATGTTTGCCCTTGCGTCCGACCCGCACGCTGCGCGGCAACAAACCGAGCTGAACGTACTTTCGAAGCGTCGCTTCGCTGAATTTCACCTCGTAGCGCTCGAGCAAACCGAGGATCTCGACCGACGAGAGGCCCACTTCGTGCTCTCGTTCGATTTGGCAAAGGATTGCCTCATTCAGCCGGTCCGCCATGGATCGCCTCTCGTCACGCGGCTTCCGAAAGGGCGATGGAGAGCCTTGTCTCACCATCCGATCGTGCCGACCAAAAACACGGTATTCCACTCAATAGAATACAGTCAATGTTTCCCTCGCCTATTATTTGCGCATGGAAACGAGCGATTCCATGTCGCGTACTTACGAGCGAAGGGCTGATATTCTTTGTCATAGCTGACAATGGTTTGTGATCTCCATCGCTTGGTCGCCATCAGCGAATGGAGATCTTCACCTACAGGTGAACACAAGCGAGCCCGCGGCCTGGAGGACAGGGGTTAAGTCTTGGGAATCGGCGTGCAGCGGCGCTATGGAGACCTCGAACAAACCGCCAACGCCTCAGCCTCCCACATAGACCAAGGGTGCACGGATGAACGAACGCGTCAAACGCGACGTCACGGCTCGCGGAGTGCGCATGCGCGTCGTCGAAGCAGGAAGCGGCCCTCCCGTCATTCTGGTTCACGACTTTCTGGTGAGCCATCTCGAATTCGAGACTGTCCTCGCTCCATTGGCCGAACGGTTTCGCGTGCTCGCGCCGGATCTCCCGGGCTTCGGCGAAAGCGAGAAGCCATCGCCGGCGCGTTACGCGTACGGCATCGAGTCGTTTGCCGAAGCGATCGTCGACATGATCGCCGGTCTCGAGCTCGGCCGAGTGTCCATCGTCGGCCACTCGCTGGGCGGAGCCGCCGCCATCACCGTGGCCGCCGAGCACCCCGAGCTCGTCGAGAGGCTCGTGCTGGTCGATGCGATGACATATCCCTTTCGGCTCGATTTCCGCTCTCGCCTACCGCTCACGCCGCTCCTCGGCGGGTTGCTCTTCAAGCAGCTCTACGGGCGAGGCACGTTCCGCCGTCACTTCCGCGACAACGTTTTTTCCCCAGGTTTTTCATTGCCCCTCGATCGAATCGATAGATATTACGAACAATTCAACACGCCCGCGGCTCGGGAGAGCGCGCATGCGGTGCTTCATTCCACCCGCGACACCCGGCCCACCGTGGCGCGTATCACCCGCATCACCGCACCCACGCTCGTGGTGTGGGGGCGGCGCGACCGAATGTTTCCGGCTTCGTTCGGACAAAGACTGGCGCGCGAGATCCCGGGGGCGAGGCTGGACGTGCTCGACGCCGGCCACTCTCCGAACGAGGAGCGTCCGCAGGAGTTCGTTCACAGCATCGGCCGCTTCTTACCGAAACGCTGAACCAGATGAGCGTCAGTGCGGCCGTAAGAGATCGCGCGCGCGCTTCCGAACCGAAACGTTCGTCGCGTTGGCCGCCAGATCGGCGACGACCGCTTGCACTTCCGACTCTCGCCCGTTCGCGATCCACCACAGAGCGCGCGCCAAGCGCGCCGCTTCGCGCGTCGGCGCATCGTTTCGCTTGCCGAGATCGGCAAATGCCTTGTCGGCAGCTTTGAAGTCATTGGCCGCGAGACTCTCGGCGGCCGCGTCCCACGCTTGACTCGTCGGGGTATCGGGCGGCGTTGGAACTTCGACGTCGATCATCGGCAGACGCCGCGGCAACGGAATCGACGCGCTCGACACCGCCGGCGTGGGCGCGGATTCGGCGAGGCTCGGTTCTGCACTCGCCACGACCTTTCCGCCAAAGGTCGGCTCGCCGGCGCTCGGCATCGCGGCGACGGCGCTCGGGCCTGCGGAAGGTGCCGCCGGCACAGGCTCGACTCGCGCACGCAGGACCGCAAATCCACCGATCACTGCGAGAAATCCGACGAGCGCCGCGACGAACCTGAGGAGCCAAGCGCGTCGCGCTTCCTGCTCCGGCGTCCGGGCGAGCAAATCGGCATGCTCTTCGTCCTCGCCGTCGAGCGGAGGCTCCTCGTCTTCGAGCCCCTCTCTTTCCCAGCGAGCAAAAAGAAGATCGGCGCTCGGCGGACCGCCGCCATCGCCGGTGGCGTGCGGCCCGTCCTCGGGCGGGCCGGAGTGCGGACGGCCGCTGATCGGTCGGTCGCTCGCCTCGGCGGACGGACCCGCGAAGCGGCCCGGCGTGTCCAACGCGCCGCCGTTCTTTTCGAGATTGGAAGGAAGGGGCGCTACGGCGCGAGGCACGTTGGCGGGCGGCGCAATCCCCGGCCGCGTGTTGGGTGGCGCGGCCGACCCTGGCCAGGTATGCGGCAGCACATCGGTGTCCGCCAGCAAGGCCTTGATCTCCTTGAAATCCGAGGTGCCGCCCCGCGCCGCCGAAGGACCACTCGGGATCGCCGAAATTCCTGATTTATCGGCCCGAGGAGGCAAGTCCGAGTCGCGGGATCCCAGGCTGGGGGATTTCGAAGCGGTCGTGCTACCCGCCGCTGCCTGAGGTGCGCCAGCGGTCGTCTGGCTCGGAGCGCCGTGCTTGGAAGCCGGGGGTGACACGGCATGTGCGCCTAACATCGCCGTCAAACCGGCATCGGTCAGATGCTTGCCCTCACCGATGGAGGGAGCCGTTCGTTTCGCGCCGCCCTGGTCGAGCAATGACGCGACGCTGCGCTCTTCGGGGCGGCCGGGAGCGCTGCCCACGATGGGACGCGCCGAGCCGGAAGCGCCGCGGGGGCGCGGCTCGATATTGATCGTCGGGTCCGACTCGCTCGGTACGACGACCGGCTCTTCTCCCGGCGGTGCTTCGCCCTCTCTCGGAATCAGAAGACCTTCGAAGTAGAGCTTGGTGATGGTGGACAGCGTCGACAGATCCTCGAACGGTGAGCTGTCCACCACGTCGAGCAAGGTTCGTTTTCCGTCGAACAGCTTCAAGATGCCGTTCAGCTCATCGGGAATCTCGTTGAGTCTTTCCAGCAGCTGCGCGTGGTCCACGTCGAAAACGGTGCTGAGCGGAGGCAACTGCTCGAGAAGCCTTCCCCACTCGTCGACGCGCCGCATTCCCTCCATCAAAAGGCCTTGGGTGGAGACCTCGATGACGTCATCGCCCTTGACGGGCGTGAACTCCACTTCGAAAGATCCGTCGTTCCAGATGAGCGTGCGGTAGACGGCCTCTTCACCGCGCAGCGCCCCGAGTTGGGCATCGATGACTTTGCCCTCGCGGAAAAGAATCTTCGCGCTATGCGAGTTGTTTCGCACGTGCACGATTCCGCTCTTGCGCGAGACCTCGAAGGTCTGCAAAAGGTCGACGACCGCCATGTCCTGGATCGAGCCTTGGAAGCGCGTTCGACCGGTTTGGGAATGGCGCGTGGCGATGCCTTCTTGTGTCTTTCGCTGCAGCAAGAGGTTCACGCGCGCGATGAGCTCGCGCACGAAGATCGGCTTGGTGAGATAATCCTCCACGCCGAGCTCGAGCCCGCGGATCTTGTCCTCAATCGATTTTTGACTGGTCAGAAAGACGACCGGAATGCCTCCCCATTCTTGTCGCTCTTTCAATCGCCTGACGAAGGCGTACCCGTCGAGATTCGGAAGCCTGGTATCGGACAGGATCAGATCCGGCGCCGAGACTTCGATCTTGCTGAGAGCATCGAGACCGTCCTTGGCCGTGGTCACGCTGTAGCCGGCCTTTTTGAGACTGACTTCGAGGACCCGCACGCTGCGCGGGTCGGCGTCTACCAGAAGGAGTTGCTGCTTCGCCAAGTCGTCCCCTTTATGACGAGCTCAATATCATTGGGATGCGGAACGTGCACGCCCCTACCCTGCCGAGGATGGGTAACACCCCCCTATCTTCGCTCACTTGAGTCGTTCGCGATAGAGGTACGGTGCTATGACCACATTAGTTTACCACCGGGCGCCGAACTCGACCGTGCACGACGACGATCGCCATTGCGTCTCTGCGCACGGCACACTAGCTCCCCGTTTCGTCGCGGTAGGCAGCAACCAGGTCGGCCCAGCCGGCGAGTACGC
This sequence comes from Polyangiaceae bacterium, assembly GCA_036395495.1. Lineage (GTDB taxonomy): Bacteria > Myxococcota_A > Polyangia > Polyangiales > Polyangiaceae > DASWDH01. Next base: position 2,709 of record DASWDH010000299.1, on the reverse strand, counting down.
GACTGCCCCGTTCCGAGAGCGGTCCGAGGTGCTCGCGGGCACCCTCGAGGATGCCCTCGGGCGATTGACCCGTGTCCTCGAGATCGGCGGGGAAAGCCTGGACCATCCCGGCGATCATTTCGGCGTCCAACTCCAGATGAAGAAGAAGCCCGTACGCGTAGGAGCCGTACCGAAAGGCCTGGTTTTGCGTGAGCTCCGAGCCTACGAGGTGGGTCGCTCCCTTGGGTAGGTCGAAACGATCGCCATGCCAGTGAAAGGCGACGAAAGAGCTCTCGACGGTCTTAAACAGCGGATCGCTCAACGCCGCTTCGCCGAGCGTCACGCGGTGCCACCCGACCTCTTTCCGCTGGCCTTTGGTTACCGCAGCCCCGAGGACATGGGCGAGCAGCTGACTTCCCAAGCAGATCCCTAGCACCGGGCAGCCCGCACGAAGCGTACGCTCGATGAGTCGCATCTCGTCGCGCAGATGGGGATATCGCTCCGATTCGTAAACGCCCATGGGGCCGCCCAGCACCACGAGCCCCACCGCATCGGCGGCGTCCTCAGGTACCCGATCACCGGCGAAGGGACGAACGAAACGACGCTCGATGTCTTTGGCCCGCAGAGCTGGCTCGACCAACCCGGGCGTTTCATGCGCAACGTGCTGGACGACGAGAACGTGGGCAGCTTTCACGCGCCGACCTTACTACCGCTAGCCCCGCGCATGCGAGGGACCGATGGTCAGAGCGAGCGGGGACTTGGTCGCGAGACTCTACTTGGCCCAAGGATTGATGATGTCGCCCGACGAGAAGCTCGTGTGGGCGGACGTAGGCGCGGGCGGAGCGCGGCCGGCGCCTCGGCTGGCGTCCGCTGTGTTACTCGGCGCGGCCTTCGGCCCGGCTGCGGTTCGCGCCGGCGCCCGTTTGGGGGCGACGCTCGGGGCCTTGTCGTTGCCACCCAGCGGTGACGATGACGCACCGGCACCGAGCTCGCCACGTGGCGGTGCCGGGTCGGCGGGCGCCGCCTCTTCGGGCGCCGGGGGGCCCGTCAATGGGACGCCGCTCGCCGCCGGAGGTGCGGCCGAAACGGCCAGTGTCTCCGGGGGAGGGCTCGCCGCCGGACGAAGGAAGGCGTAGCCAATTCCAAAGGCGAGGATGAGGAGCGCCAGGGCGCCGAGTGCGAGGAGCGCCGGTGGAAGCTCGGCGGGTACTCCGGCGCCCCGAAGCGCTCGGACCTCGACGGACGTGGGAACCTCGAGCTGGTCAGCCAGCCCGTAGACGCGCTGACGCACACCCCGGCCCGAAGAAGACGGACGAACGACCTCGAGTCGGTCTCCGGTGAACTGCACGATGCTTTCGATTTCCTGGATCAGCTCGTCCATCGACCCGTAGCGGGCCTCCGCCTTTTTCTCGAGACATCTCAGGATGACGTCTTCCAGAGCTCCGAGTTCGCGCGCTGCTTCGTGTACGCGGCTCGGCGGCTCGGGAACCATGAACATGTGCTTGGTGAGGACACCCATGTACGAGTCGGCCTCGAACGGGACCCTGCCGGTGAACATCTCGTACATGATGATCCCGAGCGCATAGATGTCCGCGCGATGATCGACCGTGCCTCCCGACGCCTGCTCCGGGCTCATGTAATGCGGCGTCCCGAAAACCATACCGGTGCGCGTGAGCCGCCCCGCGCCCGCCATCTTGGCGACCCCGAAGTCCAGAATTTTCACGACCTGGCTTTTGGTGATGTGGATGTTATCGGGCTTGAGATCGCGATGGATCACGCCACAAGCGTGGGCGGCCGCCAGGGCCGAGGCAGTCTGCCGCACGATACGCACCGCCTGCACGAAAGGCAGCGGCCCGCCGGCGCGGATCATCTTGCTGAGCGGCGTGCCGTCGAGCAGCTCCATCACGAAGTAGGGAGCGCGCGTCGGCAGCTGACCGAAGTCGGTGATCTGCACGATGTTCGGGTGCCCGATCGCGGCGGCCGCGCGCGCTTCTTGAATGAAACGCGCGGCAAGCTCCCCTTGCTGCGCGAAATCGGCGCGCATCACTTTGAGCGCGAATCGCTTATCGAGGGCCCGATGGCGCACGGCATACACGCTGCCCATCCCTCCTTCACCGAGCACCGATTCGACCTCGTAACGTCCGTCGATGAGCTTGCCGAGGAGAGGGTCGGCATCGGCCCGGTACGCGCTCGCGACCACCAGCGGGTCGCCGTCGAACGGACAGAAACGCGCGTCACCCGAGAAATGCTGGTTGCAGGTGGGGCACCGATGGACGGTCGCCTCTATCGTCGGCCGCTCGGCCCCCTCCTCTGGCATCGATCCGGCCAGACCGTGAGGCGCCGTCACGATCGCTCGAGGCTCCGAAGCATGGGGGGATTGTACCTCGACTGCCTCGAAAAGGCCCTCGAACGGACTGTTGCATTACTGCTGCAGTCTTGGCATGGCAGATCACGATCTGCAGATTTGGCGCCGACCAACACAAACTACGGCGAGGCCGTCGGAATCACCCCGATATGCGAAACCAGCCGCGACGCCCTGGCCAGCCTCGCTCCGCAAAACCGAGAAATCCGCCTGTTCGGTCAGTTTAACATTACTGCCGCAGTCTTGGCATCGGCAGATCACGATCTGCAGATTTGGCTCCGACCCAACGCAAACTACGGCGAGGCCGTCGGAATCACCCCGATAGACGAAACGAGCCGCGACGCCCTGGCCAGCCTCGCTCCGCAACA
>DASWDH010000298.1:0-6223 GCA_036395495.1 Polyangiaceae bacterium | reverse complement strand
GCCGCTCCGCGCCGAAGTCGACCCAGAGCTCCGCGGTGTACTGAGACAGACCTCCCTCGCTGCCGACGCCCGCCCACGTGCCCGAGAGCCGCCCCCCTGCTGCACGGGCGCCAATGTCGAGCGCGGTCACCAGACCACCATGGGCCCGATGGGAATCGATGCGAAGCGCAGGCCCGACACTGAGGCGGAATGTCGAATCGGAAGGTTCTGCGTACGACGGATTCGGCCATGCTCCATCCGGCGGACGGGCGTAGCCGCTCTGCGCCGTCGCTCTGCCCGTCCAAAGGAGCAACAACCCCACGAGCACGATGGGAGTAAGGAACTTCATGGTACCTCCGGTTACGCAACGCCGAGGCATCGGAAACCTTACACTCGGCGCTCGCGACGGCGGTCGGCAGGAGCTCGGGCCGGGCAATGAAATGACGACGAGGTAAGTGTCCAGATGCGCAAGCCCTACATGTTTTCTTCGCACCCGCGCGCTTTTGGCGGGCGTAAGCGTGCGCCAGCCACCAAAATCCCGTGAGGGAGTCTCGCGTCTCCCACCCGTGTACAGGCGGGCACAAGTTCAGACGTAGAACAAAGGGTCGAACCTCAGAGCGATGGGGATCGGAAGCATGCCACCGACCGCGATCACCAGCGAATCAACTGAGCCGGTCGGCAGCACCGATAGCGGAGGATTGCCCATTGCCTCCGCCGAGGATTACCGCCCTCTGTTCGTGTTGGGCCGCGGAGGAATGGCCGACGTTTACGTCGCATCGAGGCGTCACTCGACGGGATTCCAGGAGCTCGTGGTTCTGAAGGTCATGAAGGGCGAACTTCTGCACGACCCCGAATCTTACCGAATGTTTCTCGCCGAGGCCCTGCTCACCACACGGCTCAAACATCCCAACATCGTCGAGGTGTATCAGGTTCTGAAACACCAGAGCGTTCCGACGCTGGTGATGGAGTACCTCGAAGGGCAGCCGCTCAACAAGCTCGTGAGCCGGGCGGGGGCGGACCTGCCCCTGCGGCTGCATCTGTGGGTCCTCTCGGAAATGTTGGCCGGTCTTCACTACGCGCACGACCTGCGCGATCGCGACGGCAGGCCGGTCGGTATCGTTCACCGCGACGTTACCCCGCACAACGTGGTGATCAGCTACGACGGGCGCGTGAAGATCCTCGACTTCGGCATCGCCAAGCTCGGAGGTCCGAGCGAAACGCGCACCGGCATCGTCAAAGGCAAGCTTCGCTACATGGCGCCCGAGCAGATCGCGGGCGACAAGAACGTGGACCGGCGTGCCGACATTTTCGCCGCCGGGCTGATGCTTTGGGAAGCGCTCGCCCGCCGCCGCCTATGGGAAGGCTTGCCCGACGCGGCGGTCGTCTCCACTATCGCCGCGGGACAAATCCCGTCGCTGCGCAAAGCGAACCCCAACTGCTCGGCGGCGCTGGAGTTCATCTGTATGAAGGCGCTCTCGATGGCGCGCGAGCACCGGCACCAGACGGCGGTCGAGCTGAAGACCGCGATCGACGGCGCCATGGAGGAGCTCGGCGGGCCCGCGGATGCAAGCGAGCTCGCCGTGTTCTTGAGCGGGAAATTCGCGAGGACCCGCGCTTTGACGCGACGGGCAATCGCCAAAAAACTCAGCGAGGCCGAAACGGCGACCATGACCGGCGCGTTTCCGACTCGAACCCTCTCCGGTCCACCTCCCACGGTGGCTCTCGGCCAAAATCAATCGACGACGGCCATCGCCGTTCCACCGCGCGCACGTCGCTCTGTTCCGGCCGCACGCTTTTCGACCCTCGTTCTGCTGGTGATCGCGACATCGCTCGGCTTCGCGTTGGCGCGCGCGCATGGCGTCGGCCGTAGGCCAGCCGCGGTGGCAGCTCCGACGAGCGTCGCCGAGCCGGCGCCCAAATATGCAACGCTCCGCATCAGGGCCTTGCCCGAAACCGCCGCGCTGTTCATCGACGATCATTCGCTCGCATCCAATCCCTTCATGGGGGAGATTCCGGTCGGCCCGGATGGAGCCGAGAAGTCGATTCGAGCCGAAGCCCCAGGTTACGAAGCGGAAACGAAGAAGGTGAGCCTCGCCAACGATCTCGACGTCGTTTTCCAATTGTCGAAGAAGGCTGCCAGCGTGCCGCCGTCTGCACCGACTGCGTCGGCGACGCCGAAGGCAAAGCGGTCCGCACCGGCGCCGCGTGCGCGCCCGGCGACGCGACCGAAGGTGAAGCGCCCGGCCGCGCCGGCGAGCCCGTCGACGAACTGCACCACCCCCTACTATATCAACGAGCAGGGCATCAAGACCTTCAAGCCCGAGTGTTTGTAGCGCGGCGTCGCTCGAATTACCGACAGCGTGATCGTTCTGGTGCCGGGAATCCGGCGCCAGTAATGATGACCGCGCCATCTTGCGCTCCGACCTTTCACGCTACCTCGGCGCCTGTCTGGCGTTCGCTCTCCTCCTATTGGCAACCCCTCTGCCGGTGCACGCCGAGGAGACTCCTCAGCCGGAGATCGCGGTGCCCGCGAGGCTCGGTGCCGAGCCCGTCCCCTATCCCGCCGGTGCAGAGGGTGACGCCGTCGTCGTGCTCGAGATCGAGATCGAGAAAGACGGGACAGTCGGCAACGTCGTCGTCAAGGAGGGGCTGCCACCCTTCGATGAAGCGGCGCGACTTGCCGCCCGAGCGTGGCGATTCACCCCCGCGACGCGCAACGGGCTGCCCATACGCGCGCGCGTCCTTGCCAAGATTGCGTTCCATGCCCCCGCGCCACCTACCGCGGAGACGCACCCGACCGAGCCCACTCCGCGGACGAGCGAGCCTGATCCATCAGCCCCGTTCCCGGAGCGGCCGGTGGAGCCGATCGAGGTAACCGTCGTCGGCGAGCGGCGTGAGGAGCTCGGCTCGACGCACATCCCACGCAACGAGACGCGGCTGATTCCCGGAGCCTTTGCGGATCCCTTTCGCGTCGTAGAGGTCATGCCGGGGGTGGCGCCGATTCTCAGCGGCATCCCCTACTTCACCGTGCGCGGGGCACCGCCGGGCAGCGTAGGCTATGCGATCGACGGCATCCGCGTGCCGATCTTGTTTCATGTCGGTGCAGGTCCGTCGGTCATCGCCCCCGGGCTCGTCGATCGCGTCGATCTTTTCCCCGCCGTCTACCCCGCACGTTTCGGCCGACACGCCGGCGGAATCATGGCCGGCGAAACCACGCCGCCACGCACGGTCGGACGCGGCGAGGGCCAGGCGCGCGTCTTCGACGCCGCGGCGATGATCGAGCAGCCGTTCGCCGAGGGGCGGGGAAGCGTGCTCCTCGGCGGTCGATACAGCTACACCGGTGCGCTCCTCGCGCTGGTCGCACCCGATTACAAGCTCGCGTATTGGGATTACCAAGCCCGCGCCGCCTATCGCATCTCGGAGCACGACCGGCTGAGCATCTTCTCTTTCGGCGCGCATGACCTCCTTCGCAACGAAATCATCGCGCGCACTCTCTTCCATGTGGATTTTCACCGGCTCGATCTGCGCTGGGATCACGAGACCGAAGGCGGTCGTGTGCGAGTCGCCACGACGCTCGGCTCGGATCTGACCCTCAAGGCGGCCGAAAACTCGCGCAATCCGGGCTCTAGCGTGACCAGCCGAAGCGCCCGCGTGCGTCTGGAGCTCGACCAGCGCGTCGCGGCCGGTGCTCGCGTACGCGCAGGCGGGGATATCAACGTCGAGCGCTTCGACGAAGACCGCGAGCAGCAGGGGCCCGGTGTCGTCCCCTTCGGCGCGCACACCGACAGTTATGGTGGGGCGTGGGTCGACGTGATCGGTCGACCGAGCCCCGGCGTCGAGATCGTGCCCGGGTTTCTATTCGACGTGTTTCGCGTCCGCGACGAGACCCTCTTGGCTCCCGAGCCCCGCCTTTCGACGCGTCTCAAAATCGCCGAGCGCGTCGCTTGGATCTCCGCTTTCGGACTCACCCACCAAGTCCCGACGTTCGTGATCCCCGTTCCCGGATCGAACGTCTCGCTGTTCGAATCGACGAGCCAAGAGGTTTGGCAGGCTTCGCAAGCGATCGAGGCATCGCTTCCTTTTCGCATGCTCGCCAAGCTCACCCTGTTTCGCAACGTGATTCGGCTGGTCGATGACCAAGGACGAGGAGACAACTACGGGGTCGAAGTTTTCGTCCGGCGCGACTTCACCGAACGCCTGGGAGGATTCGTTTCGTACACCTTTTCCAGGGCCGACCGTCAGCTCTTCGGCATGAAATTTCTATCGACCTTCGACCGTCCCCACGTCCTCTCGGTGGTGCTCGGCTACGATCTCGGGGCTGGCTTTCGTGCCGGCAGCCGATTCTATCTAGAGTCGGGACGACCTTACGAGATTCTTTGCGCGACGCCGAATTGTCGTGATTCCGGCGCTTCCCCGATGCCCTATCAATACGTGCACAGCGGCCGCTTTCCCGCTTTCTCGCGTCTCGATGTTCGCTTCGAGAAAAAGTGGACCTTCGAATCCGGAGCTTGGTTCGCGGCGACCTTGGAGTGGTTCAACGCTCTTCTCTCTCGCGAGCTCGACAGCGTACGGACGTCCCCCGATGGTTTGGTGTTCGATGGTCGTAGCCCTCTTACATTGCCCAGTATCGGCGTCGAAGGGGGGTACTGATGGGAGCACGAGTTTTTCTTAAGAAAGGAGTCAGCTACGCAGGTGCGGCGGGGGGCGGCGATCGGTGGCGGTCTCTTCTTGAAGCACCGAGTAGACGAGGCCCGCGCCGATGACCGGAATCAACCAGATGAGCTGAGCCTGCATCCATTTTTCGCGCCGCTCGAACATGTTGCTGCGGAACACGCGCACGGTCAGCCACACCTGGAAGATGGCGATGCAGACAATCACCGCGCCGATCGCGATTTCGAAGGCACCCATGGCGGCGCAACCTAACCACGGGAGGCGTGTCGGCAACCCGAAAGCCACCGAAAAGAGCGGCTACCGCGCCATCCCCTTTTCATTGGTGCGCAGGTAAGCGGCCGAGCCGTCGGCCATGCGCACGACCAGCCCGTAGCCAACGGTGTCCAGGTAAAGAGCGGCACTCGCCGAAAAGCCGCTGTTGGGCTCGCTGTCGTCGAGACATGCCCAGTCGGCGAGGGATTCGCCCGAAGCCGTGAGGGGCCGCAAAGCCGCCCGACCATCGCGGAGGCTCGCCGTAACGGCCAATGCGTCGCCCCGCGAAGCGATGGCCCATGGAGCCCCGCTCCCCAAGAGCCGGCGAGCCGGTGGCAGCAGGTTCCCGTAATCGTCCAGAAAGACGAGGACGGTGTCGCGGGTGGGAAACCCTTCTCCCATCAAAAGAGCGTACCTGGAGCCAACCAGGCTGACGTCAACCAGCCGGTGATAGCCGCTCGCCTGCAGCACCGGCTTCGTGAACCCCACGTTACCGTCGGTGCCCACGTGGGCCCACGACGTCTTGGTACGGTCGTCCTGCAGGACGCGGCTCCAAACGATTGCAAAGCCGCGACCATTCCAAACGGCGCGCACGGCGCAGTCGACGACGCCACAGGAGTCCGCCCCGAGCGTGAACGCACCTGCGAGCTGCCCGTCCTGCGTGACGATGCGGCCGACCAGCTCACCGTTCGACTTCCAAAGGGCGAGCAGCGAATCGGGGCCGACTGCGAGCGCATGGGCGCCGCTTGCTCCCGTCGCGAGCTGGGGGCGGGCGGCCAGCGCCATCCCTGATGCATCGTAGAACTGAAGATTCAAGGTCTGGCCGTCGCTCCACAAAGCGGCCAGCCGATCGCTCGCCGTAGCGGCGGCGAACAGCGTTCCACGCGCGAGCGACGAGGGGGCCGCGCCGTCGGCATCGAACGTCAAGAGGGCCAGCGTGTTGCCGTCGAGCGCAAACCGGCGCGAGCCCACTACGCCGGCTTGATTGAAGGTGATGAATGAGGGATCCGTCTCCCTGACGGTCACCGGGATGGCGGTCGTCAGCGTGCAGGGCGCGGCAGGCACATCGACGACGGTGACGGCCCCGAGATCCGGCGAGATCGAACCTTCTGCTAGCGGACCATCGCTCGTCGCACCGCCGTCGACCCGACCACCTCCGGCGCCCGCGGCACCACAGGAAGCGTTGCAAATACCGCTATCCGTGTCACCGAGCGGCGGCGCACCGCTCCTTGGGTCCGAAGAACCGCAGCCGGCGATCATCGAGAGAATCGTGGCGATACGAACCGTGGTTTTCATTGGGAAGGTACGCAGTCGTAAGTGG
>DASWDH010000297.1:0-3892 GCA_036395495.1 Polyangiaceae bacterium | reverse complement strand
TGCACCAGGCGCATCGTGAGCCGCAGAAGAAGAGGAGCCATGAACGACGTGGTCACCGCGACCATGACGACGATGGAGTACATCTCCTGGTTCAAGATCCCGAGCGACAGGCCGATCGTCGCCACGACGAGCTCCATCGCCCCGCGCGCGTTCATCGCGACGGCGATGGAAAGGCTTTCCCCGATGGTGAGCCCTCCGAGCAGACTGCCGACCGTGCACCCGATGAGCTTTCCCGCCGTGGCGACCCCAAGCACGGTGAAGAGCATCGATCCGCTTCCCAATCGCCAGAGGTCGACTTTGAGACCGACGATGCCGAAGAAGATGGGGGCGAAAATGGAGAACGTGACCGACTCCAGCTTGTGCAGCGTGTCTTCGCGCAGGTGGGGGACCTGCCGGATCACGCAACCGGCGACGAACGCGCCGAACACGGCATGGACGTGGAGCGCTTCGGTCGCCGCCGCGCAGAGGAGGGTGACGACGATCATCAAAACGAGATCGGAGTCCTTGGACTGAAAGCGGTCGGCGGCGACGCGAAATGCGAAGCGGAGCACGGGATAGAGGACCAATGCCGACAGGACCAGGAAAAGCACCGTACCTCCGAGCGATACGGCGAGCGCGGTCACGTCTGCGTTCCCGGTCGTGGCGACTCCGGCGATGAGCGAGAGCAAGAGCCAGCCGGTCGTGTCGTCGACGACGCCGGCAGAGAGGATGACCACGCCGATGTTGCGCCGCGTCAAATCGAGGTCGAGGAGGATCTTGGCGATCACCGGCATCGCGCTGATGGACATGGCAGTGGCCAAGAACAGCGCGAAGATCGTCCGATGGTCGGGGGCGGCGACGTAGCGCTCGGGTATGACCCAACCGAGGCCGAATCCAAAGGCGAACGGCACGATCATCCCGAACAGCGACGCCGCGAACGCCGTCTTTCCCAAGTTGCGCAAGAGCCTCACGTCGGTCTCGAGGCCCGTGAGCAGAAGCAGCAGCACCATGCCCAGCCAGGAGATGATCTCCAGCAGATGGAACTGCTCGCTGATCGGAGGGAACAGCTGGACGAACGCGTGCGGAAAGAAATGACCGAACACTGTAGGTCCGAGCAGGATCCCGGCCGCGAGTTCTCCGACCACGGTCGGCAAGCCGAGCCTCTTCACGAACTCGGCGCCCAAGCGTGCGATCGTGAGCAGGGCGCTCAGCTGAAGAAGCACGAGAAGAATCGCGTGCCCCGAGATGGGCTTCAGGACCTGCTCCATCGGCCCCATTATCGACCGCGGCGGGTGCCTTTGACAGCTTCGAAATGTGTGGGGAAACTACGCCTGAACTCGGTGCCCCGCTCGCCCGATCCCGAGAGGCGAGCGCCACAATCCCGACACCGGCACGGTGAAGGGCGAGCGCGTCGGCAGACCGTCCGGCGTGAGGCTGATCAGACACGGCTCGTCCTCGCGCGAACACGTGACGATGCACGGAACCGTGTACTCGACTCCGATCACCGCGTCAGCCGCGTACAAGATCGTTCGGTGCCCGGGCGGCAGGGACGCAACGGCACCCACGACGAGACGCTCGGACGAAAGATCTTTGAGGTCGCCGGAGAGGAATCCCGAGCCAGCGGTCAGCTGCACGGGCACGCCACGGCGCGAAGGATCGATCCCGTCGATCGGCATCGGCTCACTGTCGGCGGCGACCAGCTGCAACAGCGAAAGCAACTCGAGCCGCTCTTCTTTCGTGAGCGGCATTCCGAGCGTCTCGTAGCGCGCACGAAGCTCCCAAAACCGGACCAAGAAATCGAGTTCTTCCATCACGACGGACGGCCTCCGAGCCGCCAAGGGTCAGCCTTTCAGCAAAAGCCCTCTGCCGCCGTAGAAAGTGCAGTCTTCGTGCCACCGTGCGATAACTTCAACAGGTATCGGTCATCCGACCTTCGAATGAGATCGTGGAAAAAATCGCCTACATTGGACCCGCGATCTTGTTGTCCCGACGTTGCTCATTGCCTACGCACCCAATGCCGTCCTCATCCACGCTGAATAGGTTCGTCGTGCGCGTCGTCTTACTTTCGACGCTGGTCGTGTGCCCCGCGGCCGGTTGCGGCGCGCCTCAGGTGAACCTTGCCGAGGGGCCGCGCGAATACTTGGCGACCGATTACGACCATGTCCTCTCGCGCTGGACGCGCACCGAACACTTGGTCGTGCTCTCCGAGCTCGAGAACTTGTTGACGGTCACCGCGACGTACGAGTCGTGGGATTTTCGTTGGGCGTACGTCGTGCGGTACGCAGAGGACTACCGGCTCTCCATCGAGCAGCGGCGCAAGCTTCTCGACACGACGCTGGCGGAGACGCGCGCGCATCACCAGTTCTTCGTTGCACTTCACGGTGGCAATCGCCGCTGGCTCGATCTCACCCGGCCCAACTCGGCCTGGATCGTGCGTCTCATCGACGACAAGGGAAACGAAACGGCGCCCGAAGAAATCAGCGCCATTCCCAAGCCCGGGCCAATCGAACGCACGTACTTCCCTTACGCGTCGGTCTGGCGGCAAGCGTTTCGCATCAAGTTTCCGGTGTCGACATCGAATGGGCCGACGATCAGCAAAGATGCGACGTTCGTAGGTCTGCGCTTCGCCGGAGCTCAGGGCAACGAGGAGCTCCACTGGAACTTGCGGTAAATATCGACAGCTACATCCCGGCGAAAAGCTCGAGTAGCGGCGGACAGCTCATCAGCAACTCGTGCGCAACGCCGCGTTCGCCGAAAAGAATGATGGCTCCCTTGCTGCCCGCGCGGGCCGTCGCCGGCGCCGGTTCGGCTCCCAGCACTTCGGTAGCGAAGAGAAAATCGCCCGGACCAAGGCGATCGTCCTCACCATCGTCGCCGAGCTCGACGGTCCCGACGCCGACGATGACCATGCCGGGGACCGCCATTCCGGCCGACGCGATCACCTCGTGCGGTTGGAGGATGCGTACTTCGAGCTGGTCGACGGCGAGCGCTCGCAATCCTTCGTCCAGCCGATCGCCGATAGGACCCATCATGCACCCCGCAAGCGCCTGCACGCGATCGGAAGCGCGCTTGAGCTGTGCCACCAATTCGGGCGACGAAGAAAACGCGGCGTCGATCGACTTGAGATCCCAGAGTGCGAGCTTGGTAGGCGTCGCCTCGGCGACCAGTCGCAGCGAAAGCACGTCGGGGATGGACGACTTGGCATAGATCGCCTCGTTGGCCTTGAGCACCGCGGCTGATGCGTCGGCGACCGTGGCTTGCACGGCGATCTGCCCTTCGAGAACCAGCGCGAGGCCGATCAGCGTCAGGTCTTCCTCGGCAGCCAGCGACTCGACCCTCGCTGTTCGAAACAACGCTTCGCACTGCTCGCCGGTGAGATCACCCGCCGCTCGGATCCCAGCGAGGGAGAAAGGTCCGTTCGCCTCTTCTTGCGAGATGGGCTTCTCTTTCCTCGGCTCGTGCTTCTCGACGGGTTCTTCCGACGCAGGGGCCACGCTCGGACTGCCCAAATCGATCGAGCCATCCGCCGACAGCTGCAGGTCGAGAGGGGGCTCACCTTCGCGCTGATCGACGTCGGGCACGACACCGTCCGACGCGCCGCGCGGTTCGGGCATGGGCGGCGTTCCGATATCCGGCAAGATCGTCGGGGGAGGGGGCGGTTCGAGGCGCGTCGCGATGGCGGAGGGAATACGGGCACTGGTGAGCGCTTCGAGCGGCGGCGCACTGGTGGTCACCGATGACATGGGCTCGCGCATCGGCGGTGGCTCGACGTTGGTCGCGCTCGCGATCGCACCTGCGGCCGGGGGCGAAACGGCGGCAGCCTTGGGCTTCGGTAAGGGGGGTGCTTTCTGGGCCAGTGCCGGCGCGCGCGCCGCGGCAGGGGCCCCCTTGGGGGCCGGCGGCGCTTTAACCA
>DASWDH010000296.1:0-19844 GCA_036395495.1 Polyangiaceae bacterium | reverse complement strand
GTCATGCAGTTTGAGGTCGGCGAAAAGATCGGCTCCGAAGGCGTCGGCCAGCGTCAGCGCGCGCGGCCCCTCCCGGACGAAGAGCTCGAGCCCGACCTTGAGAACGCCGACGCACCCTTTGACTTTTTCGGCGCCCGCGCGTGCTTCGGCGAGGCTCGGGTAGTCGAGCGGAAACACGATGCGCCTATGAGGCATTCGAGCACCGAGCTCGGGTCGAGGTCGTTACAGACAGGAACAGAGCGGATCGCCCGGCTGGCAATTGCAGGGGGCTTTGGGCTTGCTCGGCGTATCGTCCCCGCCACCGCCGCCGGGGGCGTGCTGCCGCTTCTGAATGTTCGTGGCGGCCCTCTGGGCGTCGGCGATCTTCTTCTGAAGCTCGGCGCGCGTCTTGTCGTCTTGCGCCGTGCTGAGCTGGCCCATCAGGTCGTTGACCCTCTGCATCTGCTCATCGAGCTGTTTCTGCAGCTTCTTCGATTCTTCGGCTTGCTGCACCAGCGCTTGTCGGGTGGCGTTTTCGCGCGCCTCGGACTCCGGCTTGATCTTGCCGAAGTAGAGAAAGAGACCTCCGATGAGCAGGAGCACGCCGCCGCCGACGCCGAACGTCGCGACGCGCTGAAGCTTCTTCTTGTGCTCGTCGTGCTCAAAGCCCGCGAGCTGAAGCTGGTGCTCCTGCTGCCGGCTCATGGCTTCGAGACGTGCCCTCTGCTCGGCCTCGACGCGCGCCTTTTCGACCTCGGCATGGCGAATCGCGTCGAGGCGCGCCGCTTCTTCCTTCTTGCGCTGCTCGTCGCTACGGCGGCGCTCCTCTTCCGCCTGCAAGCGCGCCTGCTCCTGCTCGCGCGCCCGCCGCTCAGCTTCGAGTCGCGCCTGCACTTCGGCTTCGGCTCGGCGCTTCCTCTCATCCTCTTCCTGGCGGATCCGATCCTCTTCGAGATTCATCAGCTCTTTGAGGGAAAAGAGAACCGAGCTTTCCTTCTGTTCGGCCATGGAATCAGGGCTCCTTGGAATGATGGCTATTGGTTGAGGGCTCGCGCGCGGCTGGAATGCGAGCGTGGCTGTAAGCGTAGCGTGCCCGGGGCACGGAGCAAAGCCCAAGTGTAACCGTTCTCCGCGCAAAAATATGAAAAAGGAGGAACGTTCGACATGTCGTCCCTGTCGGACACCGCGCCCGTCGGGCGCATGCTTCAGGCGAGGGTAAGCAGGATGGCTCCCTCTTCGACAGCCTGCCCCTCCGCCACCGAAATCGACTCGACCATACCCGCGTTGGGAGCTTCCACGGGCATCTCCATCTTCATCGACTCGATGATGACGAGCGTTTGACCCTCCTCGACGGGATCGCCCGGTTGGACCTCGATCTTCCAGATGGTTCCGGTGATGTGTGCCTGCACGTTGATGGGCATCGGGCGAGGACGGTAGCACAGCTGCCAGGGCGACTGGAGTTGCGAGGCGTAGCTTCGCGAATCCGAACGACTTTCTCGTGGGTCGCCGGGCCCCCGGGATTCGCGGAAGGCCACGTCCCTTCTCGCAGCGGGCAACCGCGACGATTCCTCCCCCCATGACCGAGGCAGAGCGGGCTATTCGCGCCAGAAGAACTTCCAGGGGTTGTGCTTGAGGTCGCGCGCGAGCTCCTGGATATCGTCGTAGAGTTGCTCGTCCATGACCAGCGCTCCCACCGAACCGTTGCCGTGTCGAATGTGGGCGACGATCGCCTGAGCGTCGACCGCGGCGGCTTTCGCGCGGTTCGCGAGCTCGGCGATGTCGTTGATGGTGGACTTGATCTTGGCCTGCTGTTCGGGCCCGGAGACGGTCTTCAATGCTTCGCGCGCGTCCTTGAGCAGCGGCTCGGTGTCTCGCGAGACCACGGCCGTGGTTTGATCGATGCGGTCGAGGATACGGGTGATCTGGGGACTGTCGACGTAGCGTCCCCGGATCGCTTTGACGAGCTCGTCCGAATCGGTGGTAAGTTTTTCGGCCGATTCAGCGATGCGATCCAGCCGGTCTTGGTTGCGTTTGAAGAATTCGCCGGTCCCCCGCAAGGTATCGTGGAGCCCCTCGAACATCTCCGCGATCTGCTGGCGGTTCTCGCGCAAAACGACCACGCTGGTGTGGAGGAGCTCGAAACCCTCGGCGAGCAGCATGTCGAGACGCGGAGGGTCGAGCCCGCGGACGACGCCGCCGTCCGGTAAAATCGGCCGATCGGCGCTGCCGGGGTCGATCTGCAAGAACTGCTCGCCCAGCACGCCCTGCGTCGTCACGTAGAAGAGGGAGTTGTCGCGAACCGCTTGGTGGTAGCGCTTCTCGAGTGAAACCTTCACCCGCACGAGTGGCTCACGCTTCTGGGTGACAGGATTTCTCTCCCCGCCGCGGTACTGGATTTCGTCGATCTTGCCGACCTTGATGCCCGCGATCCGAACGGCCGAGCCGGACGCCAGGCCACCGGGGTTGTCGAAATCGACGAAGATGGTGAATTTCGGCTGAAAGCTGATCTGGCCCATGACCAGAACGAAAGTCGCGAGCAATCCGACCGCGACCAAGATGAGAAGGCCCACTTTGACTTCGATGGAGCGCTCCTTCACGGTGGTTTCCTTTTACCTCATCTCCGCGGCCGTCTCATGTTTCCATGGGACCGTGCGCGCGCCCGTGAACGAACTGCTGGACCAGCTCATCTCCGGTGCTGCGAAACTCTGCCGGCGTTCCGAGTAGCTTCACCTTCCCTTTGTAGAGCATCACGATGCGCGTGGCGATTGCGAAGATGGACGTGAGATCATGGGAGACGACGATGCAGGTGACCCCGCGACGGTCGGCGAGCTCACGGATCAAGCGATCGACCCGGCGCGCGCTCACCAAGTCGAGGCTCGTGGTCGGTTCGTCGAAAAGGACGTAGCGAGGTTCGAGCGTGAGCGCGCGAGCAATGGCGACCCGCTTCTTCATGCCATCACCGAGCTCGGCGGGAAACCGGTCGGCGAATTCATCCATGTGCACTTCGGCGAGGCGCTCGCGGGCGAGGGCGAGGGCCTCGCGCGGAGCGTGCCCGCGGTGCTTTCGCAAGGGCAGCGCGACGTTCTCGATACAGGTCATCGAATCGAAGAGCGTCGAATGTTGGAATACCATCGCGCATTTTTTGCGAACGCCATACATGGCGCGTTCGTCGAAACGGCTCACTTCGTCGCCATCGAGCAAGATGTCTCCGGCGTCGGGGCGCAGCAGCCCGATCAGGTGCTTGATGAGGACGCTCTTGCCGACGCCGGAAGCGCCGATGATGAAAAAGACCTCGCCGTCGTCGATGTCGAACGACACGTCGTCGAGGACATTCTTGGCACCGAACGATTTCGACACGTGACGAAAAGAGATCATTGGAACAGGAGATAGGCCGTGCTGGAGATCAAGAAATTGAGGATGATGACCGAAAGAGAAGAGTTGACGACCGCCCGCGTCGTGGCCGAGCCGACACCTTCCGAGCCGCCGAACGTGGAGAGCCCGCAGAAAGCGGAAACCACCGGAATCGCCGCGCCGTAGGCGAAGCATTTGGTGAGACCGGTGGCCAGATCGCTGGCGTGCACGAGCGAGAGATTCCAGAACGTGCGGGGGGGCACCGAGAAGACCACCTCCGCCGTCAGCATTCCGGTCAGGATGGAGACGCCCCCGCTCCAGATCGTGAGCACCGTCGTCATCACGATGCTCGCCAGGAAACGGGGTTTGACGAGATAGTCGATCGGATCGGCGGCGCACATGCGGAGCGCGTCAATCTGCTCGGTGACGACCATCGAGCCGATCTCGGCGGCGATGCCGGCACCCACGCGGGTGGCGAGCATCAGCGCCACGATCGAAGCCGCCAGGTCGCGCACCAACAGTTCCAGATACGATGCCCCGAGCATGGACAGATCGGGCAGCACGCGCTGGGTCTGCAGGCCGGCCTGGAGTACCAGAATCATGCCGATGAAGCCCATCACGACGGTGAGAAAAAAAAGCGAGCGGTTGCCGATTTCGTACATCTGCCGAGCCGTCGCCCCGGGCTCGGCGCGGCCGCGCCACACGTAATAGAGCGTGCGCACGAGCACGCTGTAGAGCTCTCGCCCGGTCGAAAACAGCACGATCGCTCGCCTCCCCACGATGGCGGCAAGCCCCCCAGTAGCGGAATCGGTCGTCATCTTGCTTACTCGAGGAGAAAACTCACGAAGTAGTCCACCACGAAAATGCAGGCGGCGCTGGTCACCACCGTGGCATTGACGGCTCGCCCCACGCCCGGCGCGCCCCCGGTCACCGCTAGACCGAAGTGACAGCTCGAGAGGCCCATGGCGCCCCCGAAGATGACGCTCTTCACGAGCCCGTTGGCGACGTCTCCTATCCCGAGCAAGCCCGAGGTGAGCCCGTTGTAGAACGTCGCCGCTTCGACCCCGAGGAGGAATTGGCCCGCATAGGCGGCACCGAAAAGAGCCAGTGCGTCGGCGTAGAGCGTGGAAAGAAAGAGGGTCGCCACCATGGCGATGAAGCGGGGAACGACGAGAAATGCGATGGGATCGATGGCCAGAGCGCGGAGCGCGTCGACCTGTTCGGTGACCGTCATCGTCCCGAGCTCGGCGGTGTTGTTGGCCCCCACCCGCCCCGAGATCATGAGCGCCGTCAGCAGCGGACCAATCTCGCGCAGCGTGCCGAAGCCGGCGCCCCATCCCAAGAGCTGCTGCGCGCCGTAGCGCTGCACGATAGGCGCTGCCTGTACGACCATGATCGCGCCCGTGAACAGTGCGGTCACGACGACGATGGGCAGCGATTTGACGCCCATCTTGTACATGTTGCGCTTGAGCTCTTCACCATCGAAGTCGAGCCTGGCGAAACGCACGCCGATTTGGTGGGCGATGAGGCCCATCTTGCCGACCGTCTCGGCGACGCCATACAAACTTTCTCTGGCCGCCGCGAGTGACGCGAACGGAGCCGAGGCCGTGGACGCGGGAGGGGGGGCCATCAGAGCGGTCCTTCTGCGAGGCCGTGCACGAACTGCTTCACGTACGGGTCGGTACTCGTCAGCGCTTCGTCGGTCGTTCCATCGAAAACGAGAGATCCTCTGTACATCATCCCCACGCGATCGGTCACCGTGAGCAGGCGCTCGATATCGCTGGAGACCATGATCACCGTCGTCTTGGCCCGCTGCTGCTCGGCTCGCAAAAGGTCGAAGATTTTTTGCGAGGTCACCGGGTCGAGCCCCGCGGCCGGTTCGTCGTAGAAGATGATGGGTGCGCGGGTGACCGTCGCGCGCGCAACACCGACCCGTTTCTTCTGGCCACCCGACAAACCCACCGGTGTGCGCTCGGCAAATCCGGCGAGCGACACGGCCGCGAGCCGCTCTTCGACGCGCCGCCGAATCTCCGCCTCGTCGAGATCGAACAGGCGGTGCAGGGGAAAGGCCACGTTTTCCGCCACGGTCATCGCGTCGAAGAGGGCATTGTTCTGGAAGAGCATGCCGAATTTGAGGCGAAACGAGGCGAGCTCGAGCTCGGTCATCGCTTGCACGTTCTGGCCGTCGACGACGACGCTTCCGGTGTCGGGCCGCATGAGGGCGGTGATCATTTTGAGCAGAACGCTCTTGCCGCTCGCGCCGGGCCCGATGAGACCGTAGAGACATCCCGTCGGAATGCTCAGGGTGACGTCATGCAGAACGGGGTGGCCGAAGCTCTTCGAGAGTCGCTGGATCTGAATCACGACCGCGCTCTCAGATGCGTCGAGCTTGCTGCAAGTCGGGGCCCTCTTCCAAGGCCGCAGCGCGCAGCCGTCGCAAGCGCGTCCAGAGAACGAGCACGACGAGCAGCAGTGCGAGGGCCACGACGACGATGCCCGCCGTCACCAGGCGCAGCAAGGCGACCGAACTGCGCGTTGCGGTGATCGGCCCCAGGCGTGACAGGGTGCGATCCGCGGAGGCGGTGACCGGGCGCGGGATCATCACGACGGCGACGTCTTCGGGAGCCAGCCCGGGGGCCGCACCGGCGACGAGACGCTTGACCTCGTGGACGTCGATAGGGGGGGTGCTACCGCGATGCTTCAGAAGCACCGATGCCGTCGCTTTGGGGCGCGGCCCTTCGCGCAACGCATCCGTCTCGGGCAAGGAGAGGTGGACACGGGCCGCGTACACCCCGTCGATGGCGGAAAACGTTCGTTCGAGCTCCCCGCTCAAACCGGTGACGAACTGCGCGTGCTCGGCGAGCTGACTCGGCACGAGCGATCCCTTGCCCATCGACTCGAGCAGCCCAGGCGTGTTCGTAGCTGGCAAGTCCTCCTCGCGCAGCGCGGCGATGGCATGCGGCGCCTCGCCCTGTTCGACCATCACCCGAAAACGTCCTTCGCTGGCGGGGTCGGATTCCTTGGCCGCGCCCAGGCCGGCCCGGTCGAGCGCCACGACGACTCGATTGGCTTGCCCTTCATCGAGCCCCCCCGCCACCGGCACGCTGCACGCCGCCAGAACGAGCAGCATCCACGGACAGGCGCGAGCGATCACACGTTTCACGGCGTTGCATCTAAGCGCACGGCGACCCCGTTGTCATGGGAAACTCTACGCTCCGCCTTCGTCGAAGCTCGGCTTCAGAAGCGCGTGGTCGCGATGTCGAGTTTGGGATTCGAGGGGAAGCTCATCCGTCGCACGGCCGACGAGATGCAGTTCGCGATGCCGCCGTTGGGAGGGTCGGTACTCACCGTCACGCCGACGGCGCGTCCGTTCTGCACCGCGGCGCACACGCTGATGTGCATGCTCTGGGGCGTGCCACATCCCGTAACGTAGTTGCCGTTGTTCAGCACGGACGCGAACTGGCCTGCGGTGAGGTCGGCTTGTCCCTTCGCTCCGCCGATGTTGATCTCCTCGACGTAGGCGGCGCGCGCCTGCTCGCAGCTCATGCCGCCGGCGAGAATGGGAATTCCGCCTGGACCCCGGCCGGCAACTCGACCGCCCCCCTTCTTGCCTTCGCCTTTCAACCCCCCGGCCGCCTCGACATTGATCCCGAGGTCACCGGCCACGGCGATGGCGTCGTTGCGCGCGCCGCGAACCTTGAGGTACCAGCCGCCTAGGGCGAGCAAGATGACGCCGATGGCTGCCACGCCGAACAACGTCTTGGCGCGGGTATCCTTGGCTTCCGCTTTGACGACGCGCTCGATCGCTCTCTTTTCGGCCCGGATTTCGCGGTGAAGCTTGGAATGCTCGGCGAACGGCTTGAACTCGTCCCACTCCGCGATCGGTCTCTCTTCGCTCGAGAACGTGTCGCGGAGGACATGTTTCGCATGGAAGGCATGGGAGCCGATTTGCTGCAGCAGCTCCACCGCATTGAAAGGACCATGATCCATGCCGTCCTTGATGACGACATAGCGAGGGCGCGGATCGGCTTCGAGCCTCGCCTTGAGATCCGTCAGCTTGGACGTGGGATCGTCGA
This sequence comes from Polyangiaceae bacterium, assembly GCA_036395495.1. Taxonomy (GTDB): domain Bacteria; phylum Myxococcota_A; class Polyangia; order Polyangiales; family Polyangiaceae; genus DASWDH01. The sequence goes on along the minus strand of DASWDH010000296.1, from coordinate 12,438 downwards.
CGTGCCGCTTGGGCTTGGGAGCCTCGACCACCGACATGGCATAGGGATCGGGAGCCGAATTGGTCGCCGCGATAGGCTGGGGTCGTCGCACCACGACCGGCGGGTACCCCGTGCCGGGATCGGGCGGCAGCATGGACAACGAAACATCGACGGCGAAGTCGGCCCCCCTGTCGAGGTGCGACTCGTCCGCCGAGGGGGGCGGGATCGTCGAAGCGGGCGCGACGTGGTGCAGAGCCTGGGCGAGCGCCCCAAGGTCGTCCGGGCGGTGTGCCCGATCGGTCACCAGCGCTTTGCCCAAGATGACTTCGACCGCGGGGTCGAGTCCTGGAAGAATCTGGGTCGGACGCCGCATGCCGGGGCCGACGGATTCATTGGTGAGAAGCTCATAAAGGATGGCGCCGATCGTGAAGACCGTCGCTCGCGCGTCGCCCGGCTGGCCGTGTCGCTCTTCGGGAGCCAAACAGGCGCGGTCGCGAGGCAGCGTCGGTGGAACGCGAGCGAACTCGGACCCGATGTGGGGGTGTGCGCTGCCGGTGAGGACGACGGACGACGGGTGGACGAACAACCGCTCGCCCCGCCGATGGTGCTCAGCGATATCGGTGCAGAGCGGAACGATGATCCCAATCGCTTCCTTCAGCGTAAAAGCTTCGCCTCGGCTCCGGCGGCGCTCCATCTCAGAGCGCAAGGAGTCCGCGGGAACCGCTTTGCCCATGGGAACCTGTCTGGCCAGACGCTGCGCGTGCTGCATGAGGGACGAACGATACGTAGGATGACTCGACGGGGCAACCCGTCCGAAAAGTTTTTCGACGGCCACGGACAAAACTTGAGCCGCCGACTGGGGCGATGCGTCTCGGCCGCAACTTTGCAGTCCCGCCGCGCGAATGGACGCTCCGCTGACCAGTGCGACACGCGGGCAAGCGTGTGTGGTTGTGGTGGTTGGTTGCTGGGCTTAGCATGACCGCCGCAGTCTTGGCATCGGCAGATCACGATCTGCAGATTTGGCCGCGACCCAACGCGAACTACGGCGAGGCCGTCGGAATCACCCCGATATACGAACGAGCCGCGACGCCCTGGCCAGCCTCGCTCCGCAACACCAAGAAATCCGCTGTTCGGTCAGTTTAACTGGGGTGATGGCCGCTCCGACGATCGATCTGGTAGCGGAAATCTGCGGCAGTAGTTAGAGCGACGTGCCGCCGGGGCGTGGAAGCTTCTTCCAGGGACTGCGGCGCTTGACGTAGTTGCCTCGAACGAAGGGACCCAACACCGGCGCGATGTTGGTGGCGATATCGTCGTCCCACTCGCCACCGTTGATGCCATCGGTGACCCGCAGATCGGAATCGAGCAAGAAAAAACCCGGAATGGGCTTGGAGGGAATCTCGAGCTCCGCAAGGTCTTCCTCGAAGGGCTCGTTGTCCACCCGCACGAGGCGCACGTGATCGAGCGCCGTCTGCATGCGCGGATCGGAGAGTGCGGACGCGATACCCTGGCATGGCAGGCACTCCGACGAATTGGTCTGCACGAGCAGCCGTTCGCCGTGTGCCGTTGCCTCGGCATGTTGTCGCCGCAGCTCGTTGGCGAGCGAGGCTACGCCGAGGGCGACATCCACGACGGTGATGTTGCCGATCGTGGTTACGGTGCTCGTCGTCGGGGGGGGTTCGGCCGGCTTGACGGGCTGGCTGCTGCTCGCGGGATCTTGCGTCTTGTTGTTCGGTGCCGCCGCTGCGGGGGGATCTTGGGCGCTGTCCTTTGCGGCGGGCGCATTGGCAGCCGTCTTCGGGGCGCGCGCAAGCGATAGGTACAGCGCGACCTCACCCGCGAAGAACACAATGCTGAAAATGCCCGCGGCCAACCCCAACCCCGCGGTGACTCTGCCTCGGATGCCGGGCCGGCTCGCCTGTCGCCAGCCGAGGGCGCCCAGACCGATCGCGATGGCGCCCAGGATCGGCCCTGCTCCGAAACAGATGAGTCCGAAGATGCCGACGACGAGTGACCAGGTCGCGTAAGGGCTGACCGGCACCGCCCGAAACGCAGCCGGGTGGGGCGGGTAGGGAGTACCTGCTGGATCGGCCGATGGTCTTACCGCCCCGATCGACGGCGTTCCAAGGACCCCGTGTACGGCGGCCACATACGCGTCCGAGACAGGTGACGGCGCGTCATGGGTGGGCGCTGCCGGTGCCGCGCGTGCCGCTTCTTCGCTCGAAATGTACGGATCGGGTATGGGAGCGTCGTTCCTGTCGTCCAACACGTGGAGTATAGCGCTTGCGGGCTACGAATCTCGTCCTCACGGGTCGGGCATCGTTCCGGGGACCTGGCGAAGGTCTGGCCAGGCGACTGTGAGGCGGGGCGAAGGACGCGCCAACCTTCCGATCAGGGCGGGAGCGCGGACCGGTAGAATCCGCATAATGTTGAATGATCCCTTGGCCCGACAGCTCGGTCGCGGCGAAATCACGAGTGGGGTTTGGCGAGGTCAACGGAGGATTTTGCTAGATTGACGCACCGAGGCTACCGTAGCCGTGCACAATTCCTCGCGTTGCCGAGGGGTTTCGCCGCGTGATAGCGTCCCGTTGGCCCATGGATGCAAGTGAGATTGATGTCTTGGTACAGCGGCTGGTTGCCAACCCGCACGACCAGGAAGCGCTTGCCTACGCACACAATGCCGGCAATGCCGATCCCAAGTCGTACGCAGTCTTCCTCGAAAAGGTCGGCAACGCGACGCCTGATCCCGGCTACGCGAGCCATTGGCTGAGCGAAGCGGCCAACGTCTGGTCGATTACTCTGGGAGACGCCCACCGCGCTGCGCGCGTGCTCATGATGGCGGTCGACAAAGATCCGACCCAGGAGACGGCGGCCGAACGGCTTGCCCAACTCTACCGCGAAAAGGGGGAGCACAAGGCTCTGGTCGCGTTGCTCGAGCGTCGTGCCAAGGCGCTCGCCCCTCTCGCCAATAAGAATCCCGACCTACGCTTGCATCTCGCGGGGATCCACGAGGAGCTGGGGCGCTTGTGGAGTGAGCCGCCGCTATCGGTGCCGAAAAAAGGGATCGAAAATTACAAGCGCGCGATCGAGCTGGATGCGACCTCGGCTTACGCCGTGTACGCTCTCCGCGAGTTGTACAAGCAAGCCGAGCAGTGGGCCGAGGCGGTGCCGCTCTTCGCGATGGAGCAGGCCATCATCGGCGACCCCGAACGAAAACTTGCGCTCTACCGCGACGAGGCCGATGTCCGCAGGCTCGCCGGGGACCGCACCGGAGCCACCCAGGTTCTTCGCGAGGCGAGAAATCTCGCCCAGGACGATCCCGCCCTCGTGCAGGAGCTCGGAGCCTCCATTCTCGAGCGTGTTCAGGCCGCCGAAAAGGTGAGTCCGCTCGAGCGCCAAGAGGCGGCCGACCTTTTCGTATCGCTCGCTGAGATGTACGACGGCGAGCACGGGCTCGCCTACTCGATGGCCGCTCTCGACGTCGTGCCGGGGCACGACCGCGCGATGCAGCTCGCTGCGCACTATGCCCGGGCACTCGGCCGCGCCGGCGAGCTCGCGACCCGGTGGGGCGAGTACCTCAAGGCGAACCCGGCAGGTGCGATGGCCGCCGAGGCGCGTCGCGAGAGCGGAGCTCCCGAAGGGGCTGGACCGCCACCGCCTCCGTCACCGGCGGAGGGGCCGCCCCCACAGGCGGCGAGCGACACGTCGCAGGCGTCGTTTCGCACCGACCAGGTGCTGCGCGCACTTCAGGAGGCAACCGCCTTGGTCGCCAAGGGGCAGAAACCGCAGGCGCTCGGCAAGTACAAAGAAGTGCTCTCCCTCGACCCTGCGCATCCCGAGGCGCTCGCCTGGGTGGAAGACTATCTGCGCCAGAAGCGCCAGTATGCCGAGCTGCGCGACGTGCTGATGCACGCGGTGCGTTCGCCGGACATCTCGAACGAAACACGAAAACAGCAGCTGCTCGAAGTGGCGGGGTTGTGCGAGACGCAGCTACGCGACCTGGAAACGGCCATCCAAGCCTACAAGCAAATCTGTTCGCTCGACCGCGGCGACGCGTCGGCGCGCGATCACCTCCGACGGCTGCTCGAACGCGGCGGGAGATGGGACGAACTGGCGTCGGTGCTCGAGCAGGAAGCTTCGGCGGCTTCCGACGTTGAGGACAAAGTGGCCCTCGAGAAGAAGCTGGCCCAGCTTCACGAGGTCAAGCGCAAGGACCCGGTATCGGCCGGAGAATCGTGGGCCCGCATCGCCGGACTCCTCGCCGGCGACGAGGCTCCGATTCAGACCGCGGTCAAGCTCTTCGAGAAAGGGCAGCGCTTCGATCTCGCTTGCCAAGTCATTGCCGAGAATGCCCCGGCGATCGACGACAAATCGGGGCGCGCGATGCTCTTTCAGCGCATGGGCATGCTCTACGAGAGAGCCGGCAAACACGCCGAAGCGGGTGAGGCGTTCGCACAAGGTGCCGAGCTCGAGAGCAACATCAAACTCTGGGACGCCGCCGAGCGCTGCTTGGTCGCCGGAGAAAAGTGGGACCGCGCCGCTTACGCCATCGGTCAACGAGCCGAGCTGACCGGCGATCCCAAAACTCGAGCCGCTCTTCTCGTTCGCGCCGCGGGCATGCTCACCAAAGCAGGTGATCACGTGAACGCGTTGCTCTACGTGGAAGGCGCGAGCGCGCTCGATCCTTACAACGACGAATACGCCGGCGAAATCGAGCAGAAGTATACGGAGGCCGAGCGCTTTGGCGATCTCGCGGAATTTCACATCGCCCGTGCCGACAAACTCGACGACAGAGGCAAGCGTGCCGGCTTGCGGAAGCGCGCCGCCGCCCTCCAGGCCGAAAAGCTGGAGAACGCCGAAGCCGCGCGCGACACGCTCATCCGGGCTCTCGAGGACGGCGACGATCCCGAGGTGCTGCTGAAGCTGGCCGACTACGCCGAGGGACGGGGAGAGGCAGAGCAGGCCCGCGATTTTCTGCACCGCTTGGTGAAGCTGACCAAGAACCACGACGAGCAGCTGCAGCTTGCGTTTCGCGAGGCCAAGCTGCTCGCTGAGGCGCTCGACGATCCGGAGGGCGCCGTCGCCCGCTACACCTTCATCCTCGACGAGATCGATCCCAAAAACCGGGACGCGGTGCGCAAGATTGCCGAGCTGGAAGAAAAGCGCGGCAATCAAAAGGCCTTGGCCGAGGCGCTCGAGCGCGAGCTCAAGATCGTGGAGGACGATCAGGAAAAGCTCGAAATCGCGCGAAGGCTTGCCGGGCTCTACGAGAGCTCGCTCGACGACCCGCGCGGAGCGATCCGGGCCCTCGATATCGTGCATCAGCTCGATCCGGAGGATTTCGAGGCGACTTCACGACTCGAGGTTCTGTGTGAAAAAGTCGAAGATTGGCCGCGCGTCGCCACGCTGTTGCAAGCCCTCATCGAAATCGAGGGGGACGAGGACGAGCTCTCCTCGCTCACGCGCAAGCTCGCCGACATCTTCATGAACAAGCTCGAGCGCGGCGATGACGCGCTCGCGTCGCTGGCCGCTCCTGCCGACATGGGAGATGCTCCCTGTCGGGAGGCGTACGTCGAGCTCGCCGATCGACTCGGGTGGAAGGGCATCGTCGCCACCAAGCTCGTGGAATGGTACGGCGAGGCGCCGCCGACACCGGCACGCAACGAAGCGCTTCGAGGGGCGTTCGATCGCTTCATCGGGGTCGGACGCGACGAGGACGCGGCCAAAGTCGCCATGGAGCTCGCTCGGTCCAAGGGTGCCGATCACGACCTTGCCGAGCAGCTCGAGCAAATCGCGGTCAAGCTGAAGGACCTCGAAGCCATTTCCGTGGCGCACGACCTCCTGGCTCGCGAGTTGACCGGCGCGGACCGCGCGGCGGAGTTGGTACGCCAGGCCGAGGTATTGGTGAAGGTCGGCGTCGATGCCGGCGAAGCGCAGCAGCACGGCGAGACGGGTCTCCCCAGCGTTCCGCCGCCGCAGGTCGAGCCCTTGCTCGCGCGGCTTGCCGCTCTCATCGATGCGCCGGCTGCGATCATCGATGTCTACGAACGCCAAGTAGCTCGGTGCAAAGTGCCTGCCGATCGGTTGGCGGCGCTCGCACGCGCGGCTCAGGTGGCGGCCGAGCACGGCGCGCACGACCGTGCGAAGAGCTTCTATGAGCTCGCGTTGGCGGGAGGAGTTCCCGAGGAGACGCTTCTCGCGCTGGAGCTGTCGGCTGCCCAAGGGGACCGGGAGCATGGCGGCACGCTGATGCGCAAGACGTTGGCCGAAGCGCTTTCGGGCGGTGGCCAGGGCTCGCGCGACGGCGGTCGGACCCGCAGCATGCTATTGCGGCGGGCAGCGCAGATCGCCCATCGAGACTTGGGCGACATCGACAAGGCGTTCGAATGGCTCGGCGACGCCCTCATTGCTCACGTCGATGCTGCATCGCTCGACATCCTGGAGGAGCTCGCCGGCGAGGTGGACGACTTGAAGCGCGCCGAGGCTACGCTCGGCCGTGCGCTCGGCGAGGTTTTCGACGGGCCGCTCGTCCGTCTGCTGCTGGCCCGCCGGGTCAAACTCCGGCGAGAATTCCTGGGCGACAGGGCTGGAGCGGCGGACGATCTGAAGAAGCTGCACGATCTATCGCCGGCGGACGTGGCGGTGATGGACGAGCTGTCGACGCTGCTGACCGAACTCGGCGACTTCAGAGGCATGGTGCACGTGCTCGAAGATCAGATCTTGCGCGGCAAAGACCCGCAGGCGCGGGCGGAATTGGCGCGCAAGGTCGCCCGCCTCTGGGAAGATCAATTGAAGGACCCGCGCGAAGCAGCCGACGCTTGGCGGCGCGTGCTCCGAATGAAGCCCGGCGATCCCGATGCGCAAGCTGGGCTCGAGCGGGCCAAAACGCGCATGCATCACCAGCGCGAGGCCGAGGCGGCTACCTCGGCCCCCTACGGCGAGGACGAGCCCCCTGCCGCGCCCGAGGAGCCTGTCGAGCCGCACCAGGAGGAGCCTTCGGAACCGACGAAGGCGGTCGGAGCGGTGGCCGACGCGCCGATGGCGCTGCGGGCAGAACCGATCGCCGAGGCCGAGCAGCTCCCGGCGAGGGCTGAATCAGACGAGCACCCAGCGGCATCCACGGATGGGACGTCGTCGCAGTTGCACGAGGCGACCGCAGAAGCAGCGTCGTCCGACGACGATGCGCTCGCTGTCGATGATTCCGAGCTCGTCGACGATGGTGAGCTCGTCGACGACTCCGAGTTCGTCGATGACAGCTCGCAGGATGACAAATCGAGCAACTAGCCCCTGGCTTCAAACGAAGGTGCAGAGTCCGCGCTCGGCGTCGAGCGCCACGCGCCGGCCGAGGACGACCGCGTCGTTGCGGCTCCCGTGGCCTACCGGCATTCCGGCGAGTACGGGGATTCGAAGGCTCCGCAAGCGCTCCTTCAGGACGACCTCCACGCTCGTACCGTCCGGTCCTTGCGGGCAGTCAGTGAAGTGGCCGACCAGGATGGCCGAAGTCTTGGCGAAGTGGCCGCTCGTCATCAGGTTGGTCACCATCCGGTCCACCCGGTAGGGGCGTTCGCCGACATCCTCGAGGAGAACGACGGCCCCCCTCGGAATTCGTAGCCGGCGAGCTGCGGCACAGGCGTGCAGCATCGCCAGGTTTCCGCCGACGAGCCTGCCGCTCGCCTTTCCCCCTCGCCACGGCACCAGGTTTCGAAAGCTGCACTCGGCCATGGGATTCTCCAGCGTTGCGATCCATTGCCGTCGCGCCTTTTCGGACGCTTGACCGAGAGAGCACACCATCGACCCATGCACCGACGCGAGGCCGCGACGCCAGGCCTCGACGTGCAGCGCCGTGAGATCGGAAAAGCCCACGATCCATCGGGGGCTCCTCTGCGGGGTCGTCCAGTCGACGCGGTGCACGATCCGTGAAAGACCGTACCCTCCACGAGCAGCGATTACGGCACGAAAGTCGGCATCGAGCGTGCGCTGCAGCTCGATGATCCTTCGCGTGTCGCTGCCGGCCAAGTAGCCCGCCCGGGCGAAGAGTGTCTTGCGATAGCTGACGCGGTAACGTCGTTCGAGCCAGGCGATACCTGCGAGGGCGGCGGCGCGATCGAAAGGACCCGACGGCGCCACCACGGCGATCCGGTCACCGGGTCGAAGCGGCGGCGGGAAAATCACGCGGGCGAAGATACCGCACGCGCTGCGTAAATCGGGACTCCTTTCACATAGTCGATTGAACGGAGGAGAAAGGCCGGCTATCACCGATGCCGCGATGGATACCGCGCGTGAACTGATCCGGCTCGGCGATGTGGTTCGGCGGGATGCCCTGCCGCTCGCGCGCGGGCTCTTCCGACGTGCGCGCGGAGCAATCGACGGCGTGACCTCCACGCTGCTCGGTCCGGAGCTCGAACAGCGTCTCGCACAGGTGTCGAATCAATTGGCGCCGCACGGTGTGGACCCTTTCGGTTGGGATCCGGATTACGCGCGCTACGCGATCGCGGGGGCCACGTTTCTCTCGCGTTCGTATTTTCGGACCATCGTTTCGGGCATCGAGAATCTTCCCGAAGGAAGAGTGCTCATCGTCGCCAATCACTCGGGCCAGCTACCGCTCGACGGCGTCATCGTGGCCATTTCTGTTTTTCTCGAGGCACAACCTCCGCGTGTGGTCCGAGCGATGGTCGAAAAGTGGGCGCAGACGTTGCCGTTCGTGTCGACCTTCTTCGCCAAGTGCGGTCAGGTGGTCGGCGTGCCGGAAAACGCCGTGCGTCTTCTGCAGCGCGGCGAGGCGCTTCTCGTGTTTCCGGAAGGAACCCGCGGGTTGGCCAAAACCTTTCAGCACCGCTATCAGCTCACCGATTTCGGGCTCGGCTTCATGCGCCTCGCGCTGGAGACCGACACTCCCATCGTTCCGCTCTCCATCATCGGCGCCGAGGAACAGTACATCAGCGTCGCCAACATGCGCTCCCTCGCGAAGGCGCTGCACCTGCCGTCGTTTCCGGTGATTCCCCAACTGTTCATTCCCGGCGGCCAGCTGCCTCTTCCCACCCGCTATCGCCTGCACTTCGGCGAGCCGCTCCATTTTCGCGGCGATCCCGACGACGACGATTCGATCATCGAGGAGAAGGTGTGGGTGGTCAAAGCCACGATCCAGGCGATGCTGAACAAGGGGCTAATGGAGCGAAAGAGCTTGTTCTTCTGAGAGCGGGAGAGGCTAATACTGCCAATTGGACCATGGCCGCTGAAACGACTCCCGCAAAAGACCCGCGCTCAGGCCGCCCGCCGCCGGCGAAGGCGGCAGCCGCCCGCTCGGTCGTCGCCGCGTCGGCCGAACCCGCCGTGGTCATCACCGGCATCGTGGGCAGGCTCGGCCGCAGGCTCGCGCGACGGCTGCACCGCGAGGGGAGGGTGATCGGGATCGATCGCCGGCCCTTCGAGGGGCGGCCCAAGGACATCGAGCACCATCAAATCGACATCCGTCGAAAAAAAACGCGGGACATCTTCCGCGGTACCCCCATTCGCGCGGTCGTGCACCTCGGCGTCATGCACGACCCGAGGGCCAGCGCGTCCGAGCACCACACCTGGAACGTCGCTGGGTTCCAAAAAATTCTCGAGTACGTCGCTCAGTACGAGGTTCCCAAACTCGTGCTTTTGTCGAGCGCCAACGTCTACGGTCCCCGGCCGGAAAATCCGCAGTTTCTCACCGAGGACGCGCCGCTTCTCGGGGGAGCCGCTTTCAGCGAGATACGCGATCTGGTCGAAATCGACATGCTCGCGCAGTCGTTCTTCTGGAAGCGGCCGGAGACTGAAACGGTCATCCTGCGACCGGTTCACATTCTCGGCACGGTGCGCAATGCGCCCTCGAACTACTTGCGGCTTCCAGTCATCCCGACGCTCCTCGGCTTCGATCCGATGATCCAAGTCCTCCACGAGGAAGACACGGTCCGGGCCATCGAGCTCGCGCTTCGGCCGGGGGTGCGCGGCGTTTTCAACATCGCCGGGCCGCCGCCGGCTCCTCTCTCGCGCGTCGTGAAGACGGTGGGGCGCCCCACGGTCCCCATTCCTCATGCGTTCGCGGCCACGATGCTAAAGCCGCTCTTTCAGCTTCGCATGGCATCTTTTCCCAAGCCGGAGCTGGATCACATCCGCTACGTGTGCATGGTCGACGATCAGAAAGCGCGCGAGACGCTTGGCTACGCTCCCAGCAAGTCTTTGGAAGAGACGGTGCGGGCAGTCGACGACGGCCGATGGTCCTGAGTCGATCGTTTCACGTCCGAGCGCGCTTCGCTGGTTTCGGCACCATCGTTCTCGCCTGCGTGGCCATTCTCGGCTGCAGCGGCGCACGGCATCGCAAGGTCGCCGGACCCCCGCCCGAATACGAGCTCCCCGAGGACCTCGACGCCTCGTCCCCTCCAGCCACCTCGCCCGCCCGTCCCTCCGATGCCGCCGCTGCCCAGTGACCCCCCTTGCGACTGCAACCTGAAACGGGTGGCCTCACCTCTGACCTGCAGCGATGGATTTACAGGGAGGCGGGGTGGCGGGGAATCTTGTTGGTTTCGTCGGAACAGGACCTCCAGGGTGTGAATCAAAAATTCCCCGCCTCACCGCCTCCCTGTGAAGTCGGACCGCTTTGGCGAGCGGGGCGTGGAGGGGGGTTCGTGCTAGGTTTGCCGGCATGACTGAAGCGGACGTCCGGGAAAGCATGCGAGTCCTAGCGACGGGCGCACGCGCCGCCGCTCGCGAGCTGGCGAAGGCTGGGCGCGCGCAAAAAGACGCCGCGCTCCACGCCATCGCAAAACGTCTGCGCGCCGGCGCGCCGGCGCTCCTCGAAGCGAACCGCGCCGACGTCAGCCGATTTCGGGAGAGTGGTTCGGCGACGCCGGCCTTCATCGACCGTCTGACCCTCACCGAGCAGCGGCTCGAAGGCGTTGCGCGTGGGGTCCTCGAGATCGCAGCGCAGGACGACCCCGTGGGCGCCGTGACCGGCATGACCCGACGTCCGAACGGGCTGCTGGTCGGTCAAGTTCGAATTCCGCTCGGGGTCATCGCGATGATCTACGAGGCTCGCCCGAACGTCACCGTCGACGCCGCAGCTCTCTGCATCAAGAGTGGCAATGCCGTTCTCTTGCGAGGCGGTTCGGAAGCCGCGCACTCCAATGCGGCGCTCGGGGCGCTTTTGCGCGAGGGACTGTCGGATGTCGGTCTTGCGGCCGACGCCGTGCAGATCGTGCCTCCCGGCGACCGTGAGGCAATGCGCGCGCTGCTCGGGCTCTCGGGCCTCGTCGACCTCGTGATTCCGAGGGGGGGTGAGGGGCTCGTCCGCTTCGTGACCGAGCATGCCAAGGTGCCGGTCATCCAGCATTACCAAGGCGTCTGCCATCTCTACGTCGACGAGGGGGCGGATCTTTCCCTCGCGGTGCGGTTGGTCGTCGACGGCAAGACCGTTCGTCCGGGTGTGTGCAACGCGCTCGAATGCCTCCTCGTGCACGAGCGCGAGGCCAAGACGCTGCTCCCGGCTGTCGAGGCGATGGCGATCGAAAAAGGAGTCGAGCTGCGCGGCTGCCCTCGGACGCTGGGCATCATCAGCCGTGCGGTCGCCGCCGCACCTTCCGATTATGGCCGCGAGTTTCTGGACAAGATCCTGGCAGTTCGGGTGGTAACAAGGCTGGACGAAGCGCTGGCGCACGTCTCCCAATACGGCTCGGGTCACACCGAGGCGATTTGTACGCCGAGCTACGAGAGTGCCCAGCGGTGGCTGCGCGAGGTCGACGCGAGCTGCGTTCTCGTCAATGCGTCGACTCGTTTCAACGACGGAGGCGAGCTCGGTCTGGGAGCCGAGATTGGCATCTCCACGTCCAAGCTGCACGCCTTCGGTCCGATGGGCATCGAAAGCCTCACCACCAAAAAGTGGATCGTGTACGGAGAGGGGCAAGTTCGCGGCTGATCGCCGCCCAATCCCAATGAGCGGCACGAAAGTGAAGACCAATTCCCGGCGCGAAGCCGCTCGCAAGGCGAGCCGCGGCGCCAACGCCGCGGGAGTCGACGAAAGCCGCGACCTTGCGCTGGTCGTTGCGACGGCGGCGCTCGAAAAGAAGGCGCTCGCCGTCGAAATTCTCGATGTGGTCGGCAAGATCGACTACGCCGACTTTCTCGTTCTGATGACCGGCCGTTCCAACCGCCACGTCGACGCCCTCGCCCAGGCCATCGAGGAGGCCTGCGCGAAAAAGAAAAAGCGCGCGCTTTCGGTGGAAGGGCTGCCCACGGCAGCCTGGGTTCTCATTGATTTCGGCGACGTCGTCGTGCACGTCTTTCAGGAGCAGGCGCGAGGGCTCTACGACATCGAGGGGCTCTGGCTCGATGCAAAGCGCCTGCCGGTCCCCGGCGGCAGCGCCTGACGACCGCAGAGGCTGCGGCCGAAAACGATGGCGCGCATCGTTCTCCTCGCGGTCGGCAAGGTGAAAGAACGAGGCA
>DASWDH010000295.1:0-2394 GCA_036395495.1 Polyangiaceae bacterium | reverse complement strand
TCCTCGCCGAAGGCCCGCGCGCGCGACGAAAGAAAAACGGTCGAACCGACGAGCGACACTTGCGCCAGAAAATCCCGACGAGAACACGCCTTACTCAATCGAAGTCCTCGACTTTCCAGGCGCCGCCGTCGCGGCGAAGCCTCACGAAATGGCCCCCCTGGATCTGCACCGAAGCGACGTCCCCAGAGACCTGCACTTCGAGCCCCTCGGGATGCGAGAGCCCGTCCACCAGCGAGCGCAGATCGCTCTCGATCGCGCTACGCGTCGATGGCGACAGCACCCGCATCAACGCGGCGTAGCTGCGTCGAGCGAGTGCCCTGCGGAGCTGCTCCAGTGCTTCGGCGGGCGTCCTCGCCGCAGCTGGCAGCGCATCCGCCGAGCTGACCCGAAAGCCCCCCTCTTCGAGGTCGAGCGTGGCATCCTCGCCGTCGGCGTAGCGGACCCTTGCGCTCGCGCGCACGACCGACGATGGGTCGTCCATCGCTTGGGCTTGCGTGGCCAGCTCGGCTCGCTCGTCGGTCACGATTCGTTGGACGTCAGCCACCTGCAGCGACTTGCGCGAGCGCTGGCTCAACATGGCGTAGATGGCTTTGCCATCTCCCTTGGCGACGGCCGCCTCGTAAGCGCGCACGGTGTCCTTGGGATCCGGCATGGACGTGCGCATGCAGCCCGCCAAGGCCACCGCGAACACGCTGGCCACGAAGGCGCAGATTCGACGATCCGCCCAGATCCACTTCCTTGTCGCCCGGTCCATGGGAACCGCTCGACCTTACCCCTGCCGGTGATGGGATGCACGGGCCAGCATGTCGGGCGCCGCAGCGAGACCCACGGCATTCGAATTTGCGATAGTCTCCCGGGCTCGAGATGATGAGAGACACTTGTTACTCGGTGCGGTCTTTGGCCCGCCTGCGGGGCGGTGCCCTGAGTCTTGTGCTCGTGTTTTTGCTCGGCGCCTGCGCGAGACAAGGCGCCAGGGCGCCGAACCCCATGCGGCCCATCGATGAACGGCGCGCAGTGCCGATCATCGCGCAGGTCTACAAAGAGAGCGGAGAGACCGCCACCGACGGGCGCGAGATTCGTCTCATGACCGGCAAGTCGCTCCGCGTCGACGTCGGCACGGCCGGGCACAAATATGGCGTCGCGTACCTCACCGCCGGCGATGTGTCGATGCTCGACGTCAAAACCGATCTGCCGCCGCATACGCCAGGCGGCGATCTCCCGGTGGTGCAGGGCACCGGCTCGGACAGCGACGCCGTCATCCTGGTGCTTTTCGCGGAGGACTATCAATACGACGATCTCGCCGGCGAACAGCACGAGTCGACCACCATCACCGCCGAGAAGAAGCTCGCGCGCGACGTTCGCGACTTCCTGGTTCAGGCGCGAGCGCGTAATCTGCCGTGATGCGACCCGACGCAATCGTTGCTCGGCGGTTCCTCGTCGCCGGCGCCACCATGCTCCCCATCGGGATTGCGCTTTCCGCCGTCGGCCAGAGCGACATCGGATCGCTGGTGACGATCGGAGGCTTGGCGGCGATCATCGCTGGGCTTCACACCTTCGGCCGCGCGGGACCCGATAAGGGGGCTTGAGTTCGCACGCGATGTTGGCTCGAGCGGCACTGGCTCTCGCTGTCGTAGTCGCCGGGTGCGCGGCGGGATCGCCGGCCGCGCCAGTCGCCGCCCCCGTGCTCGGCGACGCCGGCGACGTCGATGGGGGGCAGCGGCTCGACGCAAGCCGCGCGCTCCTTCCGACGGGCAACGAAGCCCACGATGCATCGGTGCTGGTCAACAAGACGGACGCCGACGTCGAAGCATCGGCCGGTTCGACAGAGGCACTGATCACCGACGAGTCCCCTTACCTCGTCGGCAGCCGCTGGCGATCGAAAGGAGCCGCGGCGGCAAGCGGCACCGACGAAGCGATCGCGAAATGGAACCGCGGTGGAGGCGCCGACGTCGCAACGGGGCCGACCGCAAAAGTCCCGCACCCCGCCCCCCGTATCAAGGTCGATGTCATCAAAGTACAGGGCCACACGACCGAGGCGGATGTCCTTCGTGGAGCGCGCGCCCAGGGTTACTGGCCGTTTCGACGTTGCTACGAAGAGGGGCTGCGCCGGCTGCCGAAAATGCGGGGAACCGTGCGGATGCGTCTGGTCATCGGTGCGAGCGGCTCGCCGCGCAGCGTGAACAAGGTGGGAGCCGAGCTCGATGATCCGGCCGTCGTCAGCTGCGTGCTCAAGGCCGCTCGCTCTCTCGCTCTTCCCCGCCCCGAGCGCGGCGCACCCGAAGTGACACTCGAAGTCTCATTTTTGCCGGGCGATGCACCGCTGGACGCTTCCGCTTCCCCCCCCAAAAACCTGGTGGCCTACCTCGAACTGCCGGAGCTCATCGCGTCGCTGAG
>DASWDH010000294.1:0-19250 GCA_036395495.1 Polyangiaceae bacterium | reverse complement strand
CCTCTCAACCTACTCAGGCCGCGACGCTGTTAGCTGAACTCGCCTCCGTGGAAATCCAGGCTAGCAATGATTGCGTAGCAGAACAGCGCAGCGCATCCGAACCGAAACCATCCGATCATTGCGTTGTTCGTTGATTCGGCAGCAGGTGCGGCGCCGCGCTTGAGCCCGAAAAGGAGGACCAGCATTGTGAACGCCGCGATCGGGAGAACGCTTCTTTGAAGGAAAGACTTTGCCTCCGCGAAGACGACTTGCCTGTGGGCGGGTTGAACCTTGATCAGCTTCGGGAGCAACCACATGGTGAGTCCCGTTAATCCTAAGGGGATGAGGAACAGCGCGAGATCGGCGAGCGCCACAAACTTTGCATTGCGCCAAACTTCGCTCATGGTGGCCCTCCAATCCGGCCACGCGATGTGTTCGAGTGCTTGGAGAGCAGCCGAGCGAGTTAGGGCCGTTATGCTGGATAGGAGTGCATACACCGCTATTAGGCCTAACGAGGCCTGAAGCCCGACATGTCCAAGTGTGCCCATCGTGCCGCGGAAAGTAAGTCCACGGAATGCAACGTCTTCGACGAAAGATCTGAGCGGCACGACCACACAAGTTACGAACACGAGGAAAAGCAGGCCCGTTACAATGTGCCTGGTCCGTAGCGCCTCGAGAGCTGTCGCACCAAGTGAACCAAGGTGGACTGCGAGTATCAGGTATCCCGCTCCATAGCACACGATCGACACTGGCATCGCATGGTCCCGCAGCCAGACGAGCGTCTCGGCATAGCTGTCCCTTCTGCTCGGCTTCGAACGCGGTTCCACATCGGATCTATTCTCAGGATCGCTCATGTTCTTTGGACGCAGACTTCGAATACCCGGTCGTCAGTGTCAATCGCGCAGTGGAACAGGCAAGCTTTGGTCGGAGGCGGTTGCAATTGATCACCAAAGGCAGGTGGCGGCATAAGTCGTGCCTGAAAGGGAAGCCGCCTCCATCCCTCGCCAGAGCGATAGAGCGGCCGCGGGCGAGCGGCGCCGAGCTTCCGGCGCCGCGAGGAGAAAGTTGCTTTTTTTCACGAAAGCACGCCGGCTAGCGCAATTCTGGGTGCGGGAATTGAGCTAGCGTCTCCCAGAAGTGCGGGTCCTGGGGCGGGACTCGTCGCGCGAGATCGTCAATGGCCTCGCCAAACGACACCGTCGATCGGCCCTCGAGGAAGTCGCCGACCTTCGCAACGGGCGCGGCGGCGTAAGGGTACAGCGCGACGACGAAGGCGTCGCCGTCCCTCTCCGCGGTACCCGAATAGAGATTCCCGTAGGCGGTTTGAAGGACTGCTTCGGCCTGCTGTTCGGTCTTGATTGTTTCCTTCTGCAACTGCCCCCGAAGTCGCAGGAACTCGGCAGGCTTTCGCTTGGCCCATTCCTCGGCTTCCTGCCTCGCGGCCCCTTCCGCCTCGGCGCTCGAAGGGCCGTGGATGTGCATGATTGACCACTTGAAGCCGTCGCTCGTTCCCACGTTATGCTTTCGGCCGTCGACCTCCACGTCCACGAATACGGCTTCCCGCCAGAGGTAACCTTCTCTTACAATTCTTGTCTCCATTTTCAGCGTGATACCTTTCTTCCGTTCGAAAAGTCCCCGGCTGCGGGTAATGCGCGGGCGAAGCGCCTTGCTGTCAAATGCCGCCGGTCGATATGAGGGACGAATGACGTTCGTCCGGTCGCTCGAGCGCCTTGCGGCAATCATTGCCGCCGACGAGGTCGATGAAAGCTCGGCTGTAACGCTTAGGGGGCTCGCAGACGCATCCACGCAGTTCGATGACCGCCAGGCCCGCAAAGGCGTGTGGGTTTCGTTCATTTGGCGCCTGGAAGATCGCTACAGTTTCGTGTCGGTGATGTCGTAGGTTCCCGAGCAGAGCAGCTGACCGGTCGGGTCGAAGATCGTGAGCTCGGTCACCTCATGGGCGCTCGAACTGTCGGTGGTCCAGGTCGCCACACCTTTGAGCTGCGACGTTCCCTTGTTCAGGGGAAGCAGGCACGCTTCATCGTAAGTCGTCCGGCAATTGTCGGCGCTGCTCTCGATCGTTCCCGTGCACCCCGCAGGCAACATCGGCGGCCCCGCTGGCAGGGTGACGATCTGCTCGCTGATGTCGCCGCAATTCCCCGAACGCGCCATGAACCGGATGGAGTAGGTGCCCGCGTGGTCCGCGCACGGGCCGCCGTCGTCCGAAGACGAGTCACACCCCAACAACGTCAAGAAGCCGATCAGAGCGAGCCCACCCCTCATATTGCGATACTGCACTTCTGCCCGCTCGCTGGCAAGCGCCGAGATCGTAGCGCTTCTTCCGCTTCCAGACGTGTGACCCGTAGAAGCGTCGGAAAGCCGAGCCACGGCGTCGCCACCTCCGAGCGGATCTTGACTTGAGCTCGATCGACGAAGAGCGATGGGTGGCGGCCGGGCGCCAGCTTATCGAGCTCCATGTCGCAAGAACAACATTGCCCTACGATCATCTATCGGCTATATTCAATTAATGCAGCCGTCGCTTTTCGCCTCTGACGTGCATGCCGAGCTCGTGCGAACCGAACACGGCGGCTCCGTCAGACGCGGTCGTCGCAAGCTCGAGCGCCCGGTCAGCGTGCGCCGGCCCATGCATGTCGTCCTGACCAGTCACAGGGCTCGCGGTCCTTGGTCCCTTCGCAAGCACGAGCGCGCGGTGCGCGACGCGCTACGGGCGATGGCTGAGCGCTTCGGCATTCGGATCTACGATTTCGCCAACGTCGGCTCTCACCTGCACCTGCTCGTTCGCGCTCGCCACCGCGAGTCGTTTCAAGCATTTCTGCGGTCCTTTGCAGGAATCGTCGCTCGGCGGGTCACCGGCGCACGACGAGGGCAACCGAGCGGGCGATTTTTCAGCGGGATCGCTTGGTCGCGGATCGTCGCTTGGGGGCGCGACTACCTCGGCGTGCGGCACTACGTGTTTCGTAATGAAATCGAGGGCGCCTTGGGCGTGCACGTGCGGCGCGCGCTGGAAGATGGGCCGGTCCGAACGCGTCAGCGGCAGCTGTCGCTTCCGCGGGCAGGCCCGCGACCCGCGTCGAGTTGACGACGAGTCCAGTTCGCAGACCTCCCCTCGACGGCACTCAAGCCGGGATCGCCCACCAATGGGGAAACCTTCGCCAGGAGCCTGATAGTCGAAGCACTGCCAGCCAGAGGCACCGTCTCGAGCCAATCATCCCAAAAGCGCAGCTGGCTGCAACGCGCGTTGCGACGCTGTAGCAAGTGATCGGAAAGCGCTGCCCGCACGCTGCCAAGGAGCTCTTCTCGTGCCGCATTTTCGCCGGCGGCAACGCGGTCGAGCCGCTCGATGACATGATGATACGGCTCCTTGGCTAGTGCGCGAAACTCGAACTCACTCATCGTAGCGGGGCGTCGCGATCTCGGCCGCAATCGCATTGCGGATCGAGGTGCTTTCGACCATGTACTGGCTTAGCCTATCATCGCAGTCTCTGAGCGAGGTTATCGACCCATGAGCACGCGCGCCACAGGCAGCTTCGATATCACCATGAACCGGCAGCCACCCTATCTCACGGCGGACGGCATCAGCCTTGGCCGTACCAACATCGAGAAGCAATTTCACGGCGATTTGGAAGGATCGAGCACGGGCGAGATGCTGAGCGCCGGCACGCCGATCAAGGGGTCGGCTGGTTACGTGGCGATCGAACGGGTGATGGGGATCCTGCAGGGTCGCCAGGGCAGCTTCGTCTTGCAGCACAATGGGACGATGGCGCGAGGCAAGCCGGAGTTGACGGTATCGGTGGTGCCGGACTCGGGCACCGCCGAGCTCGAAGGCATCGCCGGCAAGATGAGGATCGAGATCGTCGACGGCAAGCATCTGTACACGTTCGACTACACGTTCGACGCTGCGACGTGAGAGCGGGCACCGCCGCCGCTCGACGGCGGCGGGCCCTTCCGCAGCACGGGCTCACGCCGTCGCACGATCATGGGTAGACCGCCCAGAGGGCGGAGCGTGAGCGCGGGATCGACCGCTATCTTCCTCCCAGATGCGAGCTCGAGCCGCCATCGCTGCGCGAGCGTCGCCAGGATCAACTTGGCCTCCATCGTCGCGAACTGAGCGCCGATGCAGTTGCGGGGGCCCCCACCGAAGGGAAAGTACGCAAACTTGGCGGGCTTCTTCACGGCGTTCGGATCCCAGCGCTCCGGGCGGAAGGCCTCGGGGTCTTGGTAGTGTCGCGCCGAGCGTTGGACGGCCCATTGGCACATGATGAGATTGCGGCCGCGGGCGATGTGATGGCCGCCAACTTCGCAGGATTCTTTCGCCACGCGTCCAATGTTGTACGCGCTCGGATAGAGCCGCAGCACTTCTTTGAAGACTCTATCGAGATAAGACAGCTTCGGAAGATCGTCGAGCGTCACCCGCGCGCCGCCGAGAACGCGATCGAGCTCCGCGCACAGCGTCGCGAAGACGACATCATGCTGAGAGAGAAGATACCAAGCCCAAGATAGCGACGAGGCGGTCGTGTCGTGCCCCGCCAAGAACAGCGTGACGAGCTCGTCGCGGAGCTGTCGCCGGGACATGGGCGATCCGTCCGAGTACCTGGAGTGGAGCAGCATCGACAACAGATCGTCCGAGCGCTCTCGGCTCGCCTGACGAGAGCTGACGAGCAGGTCGATCATCGCGTCGAGCTCGCGCACCGTGCGCTTCAATCTGCGGAGAGCGGGCAGCGGGAGCCATTCGGGCAGGGGCGGCAGGTAGCGTTGCCGCCAGCTATTGAAAAATGCTTGGACCCCATCGGCACCGGCGGCGATCACCGCGCGACCCGCAGTGACGTCGGCCCCGAAGAGCGAACGCGCCACGATGTCCAGGGTGAGCCCGCTCATGTCCACGTGAATGTCTCGTTCCTGGTTAGCCGCAAAGGAGGCGAGAAGCTTCTCCGTACTCTCGACGGCGATCGACGCATAGCGGCGGATGCACTCGCGATGAAACGACGGTTGCATCAGATCGCGCTGCTTTCGCCAGAGATCGCCGTCCGAAGTCAGAAGCCCCTCGCCGAACATCGGCTTGACGACCTGAAGGCCCGTCGGCTTCACGAATTTGCGATGATCGGTCACCAGAATCCGTTGAATGAGATCGGGATCGCACACCAGATAGAAGGGCTCGTGGTAGAGCCGGAGCCGCACGAGGCCGCCGTAGTCGCGTTCGCAGCGGGAGAAAAAGCCGAGAATGTCGTCTCTCAGCTCGGCCAGGTGGCCATAGAACCAGTGCCCCTTCGGGCCATCTGGGCCGGTGCGATATTCGTGAGACGGTGATTCTGAGCTGATCAAGGGTTCCTCCGACGGGTAGTCGCGCCGAACACGCAAGGGTCGCGCCATTGCTTTCCAGCTCGTTCGCACGTTTCGGTTTCGAGCCAAGATCAGCTCTCGGGCTGTCCATGGCGCGTGCCATGGACGCTGAGTTGCACATCGAGGTGCGATCGATTGCACTTCGATGTGTCGCGTTGGGTACGAGCGAGAGACTTGCCGAACTGGCTTCGATCGCCAAAGATGGCCCCATGAAAGCGCGAATCGGGTTCGCTGGGCTCGGCACGATGGGCGGCGGGATGGCTCGCAACTACCTGAGCAAGGGATATCCGCTCGGTATCTGGAATCGCACGCGTGCCGCGGCCGCGTCGCTCGAAGCGGAAGGCGCGCAGGTGGCCGCCACGCCCCGCGAGCTCGCGGCGGCGTCCGACGTCGTCATCACTTCCCTCTCGACGCCCGAAGTCGTCGAGCAGGTCGCCCTGGGGCCGGATGGACTCCTGGCGGACCCGCGCTCGGGGCTTCTCTGGATCGAAACCAGCACCATCGGGTCGGCGGCGTCAATTCGCCTGGAGGCGTCCGCTTCGGAGCGCGGCGTGCGTTATCTGGAGGCGCCGGTCACCGGGTCCAAGATAGGCGCCCGCGACGGCACGCTCACGGTCATGGCCGGGGGCTCCCGCGAGGTATTCGACGCGTGCCGTCCCTTTCTCGACGTGTTTGCGAGTCGCTCGATCTATGTCGGCCCGATCGGGAGCGCCGCGGTCGTGAAGCTCATCGGCAACATGATCATCTCGTTCATGCTCGAAGGCCTCGCCGAGGGGGCGGTCCTCGGCGCCCGATCGGGAATCTCGCTCGAGACGATCCTCGAGGTCGTGCAGGCCAGCGGGTTCGCTTCCCCGTACTGGACCTTCAAGGGGGGCGCGATGCATCGGCGAGACTTCGAGACGCACTTCTCGATCGACCTGCTTCACAAAGATCAAGCGCTTGCTCTCTCCGAAGGGGCAGCACGGAAGGTCCCGCTGCCGGGGCTCGCCGCGATTCACCAGATGACGGGCATCGTCCGGGCGCTCGGCTTCGGAGCCGAGGACATCGCGGCGCAGATCAAAGCGGTCGAGACCGGCGCCGCCGTCGGCTCGGCGGCCGGCCAGGTCAAAAACCGCTGAGTTCTTCGCCTCAAGCTGGCTTCAAGGTGCGAGAGCGAGCCCCCTGTAGCCGGTGTTCGTCGGAGCCGTCATCACGACGACTTGTGATGGGTTCAGGTTGTTTCCGTCGTCCACGTACATGACGATCTTGTTCATCGCGGTGGCGTCGCCGGTGGTCGCCAGGAGCGTCACCGAGGTGCCGGTAATCAAGCCTGTCAGACCTCGCGCACCTGTAGAAGCGAGACCGTTGGTGAACGTGGTCACGCGCGTCCAGATCGTCCCGTTGAACGTGTACTTCTGAATGCCAGCACCCGTACCCCCACCGCCGTCGTCCGCCACATACAGCGTATCGACGCCCGGCACGTTGGCGTCTCGGTCGAGCAGGACGAACTGAAATGGGCTTTGATTGGTGGTGCTCACCCCGAGAAGGGGGGTAGCGGTTTGGGGACCGTTGGTCGGCATCCCCACGCCAACGGTGAATACATCCGCGAAACCCGTGCTGTTCGATGTCGCATAGAGCTGCGTGCCCACGACCTGAACGCGTCTCGGCGTTGCAGCTTCCAATGCCAGATCGCTCCGTTTTGTGGATCCTCGTGCTCTCCCATTCGCTGGAAGCCCACCTTTCGAGCACCCGAGTGGATGGGTTGACGTGAGCGAGTGTATGCGCATCGATGCGCCAACCGTCGGATGCTCCAGAGCCCGCCGGACGAGCCGAGCAACAGTGTCCGTGGCCAGGCCGCGGCCGCCGAAACGCCGGCGCGATCGCGACCGCGCTTTCGCGCGAGGGTCGCCTTTGTAGCCACCCATTCCGACGAGGATTCGGGGATCCTCGAGCACGAACAAGACGGTACCCCACGCCTTCGTGCCCGGAGTGTTGGAATAGGCGTTCCGCAGCCGCGGGAGTGCCTCGGGAAAACATCCACGAGGGTGAGCCGACTGTCCGTCATGGTCTGCGTCTTCGTGGCCGCACGCTCGATCGAGGCGAGCGTTGGGCCATGCGTATGGCGCAAGCATGATCACCACTTTCGGTGTTAGCTCGAATCGGACGGAACCGGATCGCTGTCTATTGCGAGGCTCGCGCGACAGGACGATTTCCTTCGACGGAGCGGACGCGGACGGCGCTGCTCAATTCGAGCAACCTTGCTCGAATTGAGCAGCTCGAGACTGCCGAGCGGACGGCGCGCGCCCATTGGGGCCGCATCGACAGGTGGCGCGCAGCTTGCCTCAGCACACGGAAGCCCCTCCGCCGGATCGAAAAAAATTGAAAGCGACCACCCTCTTGTCACCTTACGAGTCGGGCCGCGCGAAGTGGCCCGGCGCCCTACTGCCGCAGGCTCTGTTCGAGCAAAAAGTGGCAGCCCTCGGCGTCCGCCCCGAAGACCTCGCCACGCGCGCCGGCGATCTCTACCTCGCTTGGGCGTGCGCAGAAGGAGACGGTTGTGCGCTGACCTATTTCGAGCGAACGTTCCTCGCGTCGACCGAAAACTACGTGGTCAACCTCAGATTGACGAGCGACGCCCTCGACGAGCTGAGGCAGCGGATGAGAATTCGCTTGCTCGTGGGGGACGATGCGCGCATTGGACGGTACCGAGGCCGCGGCTCGCTCGGAGCGTGGTTACGAACCTGCGCCCTTCGGATCGGGGTCGACCTGCTCGCCACGACGGGGACGCTCCGCCGTGACCTCGATGCCCTCGATGCTCTCGTCGAACCCGATTTGAATCCCGAGCTCGCGACGCTGCGAAACCGCTACGCGGGCGCGTTTCGCGCCGCTCTGGAGCGAAATCTCGTCGCCCTCGACCCGAGATACAAGACGATCCTGCGAATGTACTTTATCGACCAGTTGAACATCGACCTTATCGGTCAAATCTACCTCGTCCACCGAGCGACGGTTGCCCGCTGGCTCGTCCGCATTCGCAAATATGTGTTGTCCGAGCTCTTGAAGGAGCTGCAGATCGAGCTGTCTGCGAGTTCGTCCGAGTGCCGGAGCATTCTCGACCTCATGAAGGACAACCTCGAGGTCGATCTCGAGCACGTTCTTCATCAAGTCGACCAGCGGACGAGAAAAGGCCTCGAAGGCGCGGCTGGATTGTAAACCTGACCGTATGAAAGCAGGGTCAGCGGGTCCACCCTGACCGTCCCATCGGCGCACACGTGGCTTGAAACATGCCGCGATGATGCCCCGAGCAGCTGCACGTGCAGTCTCGGAGGGTTCGCGCTAAAGCCTTGGGGGCATCGTCGACGACCCTGAGGAGTCGTCTCTACAGGCATCCTCCGGAGACGCGCCAGTCGCGGGGATCCCAACTTTGGCGGGGACCCCATTTTTTTTTGCGACAACCGGCGCGACGGCCCATCACGCTTAGAGATACTATGCCGGCTCGGCCCGCGATCGATCCCAAAGGCGCAGTCATGGCAATGCGAAGTTCCGAAACCACCGACGTTGCGCAGCACGTTACCAGCGGTGAGCTCTGCCTACTCGTCATGGAAGAGACCGGGCTCATTCGCTACAGCTTGCCCGCAAGCGGCACCGTCAGCGTGGGCCGCGCCGATGGATCGGACGTTCGCTTGTCGGACCCGCTCGCCTCGCGCCAGCATCTTCTGTTGCACATCGGCGAAGCGATAGCGGTCGAGGACGCCAACAGCGGCAATGGGACACGGGTGCGCGGCGAGCTGATTGAGCCGCGCCGACCCCTTCCGATCGAGATCGGCGAAGCCATCCACGTGGGCGGCACGGTGCTCATCGTGCGAAGGGCTGCCTCCTCGAGCTCGAGGCCGCCTCCTGATCCCATTGCCGTTCGATTTCCTCGTGGAGCCATCGTGGTGCGCGACCCGGTGATGCGCGACCTCTACAAGATGGTCGGCCGCGTGGCCGCCGGAAACATCAACGTGCTCGTCCTCGGGGAGACGGGAGTTGGAAAAGACGTCGTTGCAGAGACGCTCCACCATTCGTCCCCTCGTAAGCAGATGCCTTTGCTGCGGCTCAACTGCGCAGCCCTGTCCGAATCGCTCCTAGAGAGCGAGCTTTTCGGCCACGAGCAGGGTTCCTTCACCGGCGCGACACACGCCAAGCCGGGACTACTGGAATCCGCCAACGGAGGAACGGTCTTCTTGGACGAGGTGGGCGAACTCCCGCTGTCGATTCAAGCCAAGCTCTTGCGGGTGATCGAAGCACGTGAGGTCACCCGCGTGGGTGGCCTGAAGGTTCGCTCACTCGACGTGCGCTTCGTCTCGGCGACCAACCGCAATCTCGAACAGGAGATTCGCCGCGGTCGTTTTCGCGAGGACCTCTACTTTCGCCTCAACGGCATCTCGCTCGTCGTGCCTCCTTTGCGCGATCGCATGTCCGAGATCGAACCGCTCACCGACATGCTGATCACGGAAGCGACGCGCGAGCTCGGGCTTGCCTACAAGCCCGAGCTGTCGAGCGCGGCGCTCCAGGCCATCCGAGCGGAGCGGTGGCCGGGCAATGTGCGCGAGCTGCGCAACGCGATTCAGCGCGCAGTTCTGTTGTGTGGGGGCAAGCGGATCGAGCGCGAGCATCTGCCGCTCGGAAAAACCGCCGCCGACGTCGAGCCGACGCCGGCATCGATGGGCGATGACACTCTGTCCGAAAAGGACTGGGGCTCGGCCCCTCCGCGCGACGCCCGCTCGGACGCCGAGCGTCAGAAGATCGTGCGTGCGCTCGAAATGTTCGTCGGCAATCAAACCCGGGCGGCGGCGTACCTCGGGATTCCTCGCCGCACTTTCGTGGCGAAGCTGGCCGCTCACGGAATTCCACGACCACGAAAGTAGATGTTCCTTCGCCCATGCGAGAGCCTCATGGGCGAGGGGGCAAAACGAAGCGAGGGCGACCCAGGGTCGTCTTCGGCTGGAATCCGGGCGCCAGCATGGTCACCATTTGCGGCGGGTTCCTGATCCCTTCGGCGCTCATGCGCACCTCGGCATCGCTGACGAGCCGATGGCCCTCGTCCCCGCCGAGGAGCTCTCCTTTTTGCCAAGAAGCGGCCGCTCGGAACATCATCATGCCCGCCCTTTCTGCGAGGCGCTCGGCCGCATCCAGATGACCGAGGGCATCCTCTCGTCGCTGACGTGAAAAGGCCGCTCCGGCGAGAACGAGGCGCGCCAGCGGATCGGCCCAAGGGGATTTTTCGCGAAGCATTCGCTTCGCGCAGCGCTCCGCATCCGCCAAAAGATCGCGCTGCGATCGATCCGCACCGCAAGCTGCGAGCGCGCCGCGAGCTCGCAAGAAGAGGGCTTCGATCCGAACGCCCTGAATCCGCAAATGCAACGAGCTCTGCAAGAGAGGCCAGCAATCCACGATGCGCCCGTAGGCCGCCGCACCATTTCCTTCGTAGAGATCGATCTGCGACGATGCCAGCGCATTGAGATAATGCTGGAACTGAAAGCCGTTCTGCGACCATTGCCGCTCGGCCTGCAGCACGCTTCGGCGCGCCTCCAGCGGATCGTCTTCGACGAGCCACGCGGTGTTCAAGAGTCCGCTGCGCTGGTAAGTCGCCGCGTAGAGATCGCCGCGCCCTTCGGCTTCTCGAAGGAGCACGGGAACGCGCTGCGCCAGAGCACGGTATTGGCCGAGGTAAAATCGGGACCACAGACTGAAGGCACGTGCGCTCGCAAGCTCCCACCGCACGCCTCCGGGACGCCGCTCGAACGTCCACTCGGCGAGCTCGCATCCTTCGAGTGCTCCCGTCCAATTTCCGACCAGGAACGCGCAAATCCCCGACGACAGCGCGGTGAAGCCGACCGCGTAGGGATCGCCTACTCTCTCCAAGAGACCCTTGGCGGTGCCCAAGAGTCTTTCAGATTGCCGCCGGGTCGAGCCACCGGCCGCTGCTACGTACGCGGCTTCGGCGGCAAGCGCACGGACCACGCGCAGCGGTTCTCCGTAGTCGAGAGCCAAGAGGAGATGGCGGCTCTGAAGGTACGCGCCTCGAATGTTGTCGACCATCGATAGCCCGACAGCGACCGACCAGCACGCGTCGATACGCGCCAGATCGGTCGCCGACGTTTCGTGGGCCGATCGTTCTCGAAACTCGAGCCCGCGGAGGCGGATTTGGGCACGCCGAAAGAGCAAAGCAACGAGACCGCCCCGAGCGGTTCGCGGGAATGCAATGTCCATGTCCTGGAGCACCCGCGCGATGATTTCTCTGGCCTGGTCGACGTAGCCGCTTCGAAAGAGCTGGTCGGCAGCCCGCCGCTCGAGGTCCCGTTGCTCGGGCCCTCCCGCTTCCGCCGCCGCCAGGTATGCGCTGGCCGCTTCCGGCCCTTTTCCGGCGTTCGCCAACGCATCGCCGAGATCTTCCTGGATGAGCGGCGCATCCTCGTGCTCTGGAACGAGCTCGAGCGACCACCGATAGAGGCGCGCCGCCCGTTCGAACGCCAGCGCCTCCATGGCTTGCGCCGCGGCGTCGAGCGCGTGTCGCGCCGCCTTCTCGGGTCGACCGGCTCCTTGCCAATGCATGGCCATGGTGCCCGACTCGGAGTCGTCCGCGATCTCGAGCACGAGCGCCAGATATTCGTGGTAGGTCCGCCGCGCGATGGGAGACAAGTGCGTGAGCACGGCTCGGGCAATGCTCTCGTGATAGACTTCGATGAAATCACTCGCCCGATTGCCCATCGTGCGAACCAGGTGTTCGCACCTCAAAGCCGAGAGCATCCCGGGGAGCGCTTCCGAAGCGAACGGGGTGTCTCCTCGAGCAAGGGCCTGCACGAGGACCGAGATCGCGAGAGGCGCACCTGCTACGGCCAGAAGCTCGATGATGTGCCGCATCGGTTCGTCGAGCCCTTGCACTCGCGACCAGAGCGCCTCTTCGAGGCGAACGACGGCGGGCAGGCGACCGCCTTGGGCGAGCATCTGCCGCACGAGCTCGTGAATGAGGAAAGGATGCCCCTTCGTTTCCCTCGCTATGAAGTCGGCCGCTCTATCGGAAATATCGCACCCCTCCGCATGGCGGAGGAGCAACCCGTGAGCAAGCTCGCTCGACTCGACCAGGGAAAGGTTCGAGAGCGCGATGCGCTCCACTTCGCCTGGAAAATGGAAGATCGTCCCGCCCGCGTACCTGCGCGAGACGACGAGGAGGATACCGGGCGCGCCGGGGAGTCTCATGGTCGCGTGCAGCAGCGCGAGGCTATCCGCATCGGCCCACTGCAGATCGTCGACGCAAATGACGACTCGCTGCCGATCGACGAGCTTGATGAGAAGCTGCCGCAGCGAAAGAAAAACCTGGTTCCTTCGGACGTGCGGATCCTCGATATCCGGCTCACTGGACGGCACTCGAGCTAGAACTCGACTGAGAATGGGGAACGACTGGGCCATGATGCCGATGTCGTCGCCGACGAGCTCGAAAAGCTGGTCGTCCGATAGTTTCATCAAGTAGTTGGCGAGCCCTTCGACGATGCCGTCGAAAGCCTTGTAGGGAATCGACTCTCGTTCGGCGCAGCAGCCAGTCAATGTCAACACTGGCGACGTTTCCCGCGCCAACGATTCGATGAAGTGTCGCATCAGCGCGCTCTTGCCGATTCCCGATTCGCCTTCGATTTCGACAGTACAAGGCCGGCCGTCGAGCGTTCTGTCGAAGCCACGCCGCAGCTTTGCAAGCTCGTTGTCGCGTCCAACGAGTGTGGTCCAGGGCAGCGGACGAGGCGCCCGACTGTCCAGCTCCGGCACCGCCGGGGAAATTCTTCGCAAGACGTCTCGCCCTTTCGGTCGTGCGGCCGGGTCGGGGTCCAAGAGCTCGTGACACAGCCGGCAGAGGTCGTCGGGGACGCCCGGCGCGACGCTGCTCGGCAGGGGCGGGCGATCTCGTTTCGCGATGTCCTGCGGTGCGCCGTCGGAGAAAGGCCGACGATGGGTGAGCGTTTCGTAAAGCATCACGCCAACGCTGTACCAGTCGATATCCGGGCCTAACCGCCCTTTCGGCCCGTGCTCGGGCGCCATGTAGGGTGCCGTCCCCGCGCGCGGAAGGTGGCCCCGTGCAGCTTCCCCGAGCCCATCGGTGACCAGACCGAAATCGAGCAACACGACGCGTCCCGAAGCCTCGACCAGGACGTTTGACGGTTTGACGTCGCGGTGAATCTTATTGCAATCGTGAATGGCCAAAAGGCCGCGCGTCAGTTGCGCGTAACAGTCTCGCAATCGAGCCTCGTCGAAATCGACTGCGTCGCCACGAACGTAGGAAACGATGTCCACGCCATCGACGAGCTCCATCGTGAAGAACAGCTGATCTTCCTCCGAGATGAGCTCGTGCAGCGTGACGAGGTTCGGATGGTGCATGTCTTGCAGCGCTCGAAACTCGTTCTTGAAAAGAACGACGGCCTCGGGGCTCAAGCTGGGCAGGCATTTGAGCGCGATGCGGGCGTTGTGGTCATGGTCGATGGCTTCATAAACGACGCCCATACCACCCGCACCGAGGAGCGAAACGAGGCGGAATCGTTGGGTACCTCGAAACTCGGCGGTCCTGACGACTTTCGCAGTGAACATGTATCCATATGGCCGCCTCGCCCCGGGGAGCGGACAGCGTCGGTCGCGAATGCTAGCGCGCAGCAAGTTCTCTGCCAACTATCCGTTTGCTCTGCAGTCCGGCGATCGAAGGAGGGAGACCGGGGGTTTGGCTCAATTCGAGCAGCTCAATCTGAGCAGGCAGGCTCACAGGATCCAGCGGCGCCCCTTTGGGTTGTCTCATGATGCGGTCTTGGAGACCGGGAGGGGGCTTCGAAAGACGCGGCGCCAAGGCGATCAGCTGTTCGTGGGGGACGAGTGCCAGAAAGACCGCCAATCGGTCATTCGCTATATTCAATTCGTGGAGCGGCCACTTTTCGCCCGTGATGTGCATGCCGAGCTCGTGCGAACCGAGCACGGCGGCGTCGTCAGACGCGGGCGTCGCAAGCGCGAGCGCGCCGTGCGCGACACGCTACGAGCGATGGCCCAGCGCTTCGGCATTCGGATCTATGATTTCGCCAGCGTGGGCTCTCACCTGCACCTGCTCGTTCGCGCTCGTCGCCGAGAGCATTTTCAAGCATTTCTGCGGGAAGTCGGCGCCGTTGTCGTTCGTGTCGGCGCAACCGCCGCCATGACGAAGAAGGGCCGTCGTGTTCGTCGTCGCAGGCGCCGGCAACCCTTCGAAGTAATTGGCGCCACCCCAGCCGACCAGATCGACGATGCTCGCTTCTTGTGTCGGTGAGCAAGGGAAGCTCCCTCCATTGCAAGCGAGCCCGGTGATCGTGCTGACCAGCGCAACCTTGCCGCCGCTCGCGCTCATGTTCACCGTGCCGATCGCGTCGGGTGTCGGCAGCGCCGGGGCGGATCCGGTGCCGGCTGCCATCTGCACGAGCAGGTACTGCCCGGGCGCCAAGGTCGCGTTGATCGGCGTCACCGCGTTGGAGGCAAAAGTGCCGGTTCCGGTCGCGCTCGCGTATTGCACCGACCAGCCGCTCAGCGAGAAGGCGGTCGAGCTCAGGTTGAAGAGCTCGACGAAATCGTTCTTGTGGGGGGCGGCGGTATTTCCTCCGCCGCCGTAGATCTGGCTGATGACGATGGACGGATGAGCTGACCAAGCGCTGTCTGCACGGCGCTTCCTCCGTCACGGGCAATGTCGTTCGTGCACACTGCGCACGTCAGAAGGGAGACGGCGGTTACGCGTGAGAAAATTCGTCGAATCACGGAGGTCATCCTAGACGAAATCGCCGCCGACGCACCGAAACAACCGAGCAAACCTCAGGCAGCGAACGGGTGACAATCGTGCGACGGTGAGCTTTCACTGGCGTTCTCCTGCTGCGCCGGCATGCTCCTTCCATCGTTCAGGCCTTCACCCCCATCACGAAAAGCCAAAAAGCAAGCACGAGTTGCGCACCGCCGGGAATCAGGATGTCGGGGTACAGTTGAGCTGCTAATGCGGGAGCGAGGAAATTTGCAAAAGAATTGATCAGGTAGCATATGCCCGCGATCCCCAGCAGTTCCAGCAGTTCCACTGATGCGAGGCAAGAACGTCGACCTGAATATGAAGTAGCCGGTCAAGATGCACCGCAGCCATCTCCCGATCGCTTCCGTCCTTCCTTGCGCGTGATCCTCGCTGCTCGCCTTGACCCCGAGCACTGCCCACCGACGCTGGAGCTCGCATTTCTCTATGAAAAACATTGCCCACCAATCAATAAGTCGCTATATTCAATTCGTGCAGCGGCCGCTTTTCGCCCCTGATGTGCATACCGAGCTCGTGCGAACCGAGCACGGCGGCGCCGTCAGACGCGGGCGTCGCAAGCTCGAGCGCCCGATCAGCGTGCGCCGGCCGATGCATGTCGTCCTGACGAGTCACCGGGCTCGGGGCCCCTGGTCTCTTCACAAGCACGAGCGCGCGGTGCGCGACGCGCTACGAGCCATGGCCCAGCGTTTCGGCATTCGGATCTACGATTTCGCCAATGTCGGCTCGCACCTGCACCTGCTCGTTCGCGCTCGTCGTCGCGAGTCGTTTCAAGGCTTTCTGCGGTCATTTGCCGGAATCGTCGCTCGGCGGGTCACCGGCGCGCGACGGGGGCGACCGAGCGGTCGATTTTTCGGCGGGATCGCTTGGTCGCGCGTCGTCGCTTGGGGACGCGACTACCTCGGCGTGCGCCACTACGTGTTTCGAAATGAAATCGAGGGCGCTCTGGGCGCGCACGTGCGGCGCGCGCTCGAAGATGGCCCGGTCCGAACGCGTCGCCTTCAACTGTCGCTGCCTCGAGCGGGCCCGCGACCCCCGTCGAACTGATTACGCGTCTGCTGTGTTGGTGTTCATCTTTCTGCGGAATTGCGGCTGTGGTCGAAAGCGCCGTTCGTCGGGTCGATGCGGCCAGGGCTGAACTGAAGACGGGCATACTGCTCACGCTCGCGACCCCATTTCGGCGTCAGCGAGCCCGCGCCCGGTCGATCAACGAAGGCGACCCGATCGGTGCGGAAAAGGAACCGGACGCGGAGGTCGCGGCGCCGCCGGGTTTACAGCCCCTCGACGAACGAAATCGTCTTGGCCAGCATCACGCCGGACGCCACCTGCCACGAGATGGTGCACGGATTGATGCTACGCGCCCTGTCATGAAACAGATCCTTCTTCTGCTTATGATGCTTGCGGCCGCGACCTTGTTGTTCGCATGACAAGCCAGCATGAGCTGGAGGGTGACCAGAACGGGACGCAAGATGGTCGGCTGATCGGCAAAACGGTCGAACGCCTCACAAAGGATTGCAGCTGCGCCTTCGTAATTACGTTCCCCGAGCAACTTGGAGAATCGATCGCCGGCTAGTGGCTCGAGCTCCTCGGAAGCCGGCGTGGATCGAGGGGCTTCTGCCATCGACGTCGGAACTTCTGTCGCCGAGACGCTACCCGAAGGCGTCTCTGGCTCGAGGGCGGCCGTCGCCGGCAGCGGTTCGCCCTGATGGGCCCGCAGGGCCAGCGTGATGCGGACGCAGTCGTACGCCTCACGCAGGGCGATGAATGCGTCGCGATCCAACTCGGGTTTGTGCACCTTGAGGAGCTTGTGGTACACACGCCGCGCTTCTTGGGCAGATGTATCCGCCGGCAATGCGAGCTTGTTGAGAGCCTCCTCGAATGTCATCGCCGCGATGATACGCGCGTCACTTGGTGCCGAGGTCCAAATCGACCCCGACCCCGAATTGAAGCGGCCATTCTGCATTCGTTCCGAAAGTGCTCGACGGGAATCGCCAGCGCCGAACTTCGCGAGCGATGCACCCCTCCATGCGCTCATTGTGAAGCGTCGAGTCGGTAAGCCTCACTTTCGTCACTTGGCCCGCCGGTAGGATCTCCCAATTTGCCGTGATGGTTCCCGCCAGATTCGGGTTTCGCTTGACCTCGCTCTTGTAGCAAGCCCGAAGCGATCCCATGTGGCCCGTGACGACGCGCCGGATCTCCTTTTCCGAAAGCCCTTTCCCGCGTGCTTCGTCGCTCGACCGCGCTGTCGGTCGGTCGCCGCACGCCGCCACCAGGAAAAGCGCGACGATCCAAGTGTGACTTGGCCTCCGTTTCGTCAACGGCAGCTCCCGAACAAGAGCTTGCCCGATAACATCAAATCGGACTTGCCGTCACCATTGACATCGCCCCCGGTCATTCGAGCGTATTCACCCTCGTGCCACGCGTCATAGGGGGCACCGACGTAGGAGCCGTCGGCTTGGGCAAAGAGCGCGAAAAAACGATAGAGCGCGCCGGTGCTGGTGACGGCGAGCGCGATATCCATGCGGCCGTCGGCGTTGAAGTCGCCGAGCTCGATCGGTCCCCGTGTCGCGATGAGAAGGCTCGTATCGAGTGTGAAGAGCCCGTTGCCCTGGCCGAAAGCGCGGAAGAGCGTGCCGCCCACGTACTTACCGAACACGACGTCCAAATGTCCGTCGCCGTTGAGGTCCCCGACCCGCAGCCAGCACACGTCCTTTTGCTCGCAGGTGCTGCAGTTCGTGTTGCGTAACGCATCGACCAGGGCCCCAAGGCCAAGGAGGACGATACGCGCGAATCGAGATGCCGCGCTGCCCGCAAGCGATCGAGACAAGCAAACCCCCACGTAGAACCGTAACAGCGAGGTCCTCCGAAATCCAGGTCGGCACAGCCGCTCGCGACGCGCGTCGCACCTACACCGTTCTCTCTACATCCTGCTGGTCTCGATCATCGCGCTCGGCTTCATACTTTCGCCCGACGACGAGAAAGCCGAGTCGGTGAAGAAGCTCCTCGGAACGCGAAACCAAGGAAGTTCCAATGAGCGGCGAACTTGGCAGCACCACGGACGAGGCCGAAATCCGCGAGATGGTCGAGAGTTGGGCAAGTGCCGTCCGCAGAAAGGATCTCGACGGGATTCTTTGCAACCATTCCCCCGACATTCTGATGTTCGACGTTCCACCGCCGCTGCAGTCCAAGGGAATCGAAGAGTACAAGCGAACTTGGGAATCGTTCTATTCGTGGTCCCGTGATCCCGTGCTCGACGAAGCTTCGCGATCGCCTCACCAAACGTCGCGTAAGTTTCTGCCGAGACCTCGAAGCGAAGCACGTCCCGCCGTAGCGCAGGATCGTAACGAAGGTGCGACGACCACTTCGATCTCTGCCCCTAGCGCACTCGGCAGGCGGCGGCGTGAAACATGATCAAGACCGGGCGCGCATCGGCACGAGCGCGAGGTCTGGGTACGACCGCACTGGCAACTGCACGATCGGCGGCGGCGAGAACCCCGGCGTTGTCCACGCTTCGTGGATCATCTGAACGGCCTGCCCGGCGGCCGGGGGCATGATGACGGTCGCCGCGAGTCGTCTTCGATCGACGAGAGGTACGCCGTAGTCAGGGTTTCCGTCGACTCCGGTCACCGCCACCTTGTCGAGATCAGGCAGCCCGTACGAGACGGCACCACGTGCGAACGCTCGCAGAGCGCCCACGGCCATCGCATCGTTCTGGCAGCCCAGCAGTTGAACCTGGGTGCGCGCGCGGGTTTCCCCCAACCACTTGGAAACGGCCGCTTCACCGCTATCTTCCGACCAGTCACCTCGTAGCAGATGATACTTTATCGCCGTCCGTTCGATAACCTCCTTCATGCCGGCGAATCGATCGGCCGCGATGGACGACCCCGCAGGTCCTTGCACATAGAGGACGTTCCCCGTGCCGGGGAGAAGCGCCTCGAAGTGCTTGCCCTGGATTCGTCCGATTTCCTTCTGATCCGCGGTCACGGTGCCAATCGGTAACGCCGGGAACTCGCGTCGAAGGTGATTCATGTAGGCGACGATCCGGTGGAGCAGATACCACCCCATGCCCGCAAGCGCCGCATGACGAGCCACTGGCTCGAGCGCCTCA
>DASWDH010000293.1:0-6284 GCA_036395495.1 Polyangiaceae bacterium | reverse complement strand
CTGAGCCACGGCCGAACGCTCGGTCGCCCGGTGTGCCCTTCGAGCGACGTCATGGACCACGACTCGACGACGGAGCGAGTGAGCCCGGGGTGGAGAGGCGCCGGCGTCGAGCCCTCCTCGATCCACCGCGCCTTGTCCTCGTCCTTCTTTTGCTCGGTGAGGGCGCGAGGGCTCGCGTCATGCGCTCCGTCCGACGACGGAAGGCTGCGGACGGCGCGCTGGGTCGCCTCCTTTCTCCTCCATCGGTCGATTCGCCAGCGCTCGTCCTCCTTCAGCTTCTTGGGCGGCTTGTCGCTGCTCTCCGCACCGTCGTCCTCGTCGTCTTCGTCATCTGCGTCGCCCTCGCATTCGCGCTGCTGCTCCCGGAGCTTCTCGTCCTTTACCAGCGCTTCCTTCGTCTTGTCATCGAGCAAGGTCGGCACGATCCAGACATCGGCTTCGCCCTCGCCGCGGCGGTTCACGCGGCCGAGCCGCTGCACCATGCGTTCCCACTCGACGAGATCGAGCACCGCATGATCGGCGTCGAGATCCACACCAACCTCGCCCGCGCTCGTTGCGATGACGAAGACCGCTTTCTCAGGCTTGTTCTTCGATCCGGCGATCACGCCAAGCTCGATGAGCCTCTTCGCAGCCTCTTCGCGCTCGGCCACACGCCGTCCGCCGACGAACAGCTCCGTCTCAATCGCGACCTTCGAAGATGCGCCATCCCCTTTGGCCAGCTTCTCGATCGCTTCGTTGACCTCCTGCGCGGTCTTGCGACTGTCTACGAAGACGATCACGCGCGAGGCGTGCTTTCCGTTATCCGTGAGCTCCCACGCCTTGCTCGCGAGCGCCTCCGCTAGCCCATTGGCCTCGACCGCCGGTGCGATACGAACGTGCTTCGTTGCATCGAGGCGACGCTTCACGACCTCATGTTTCCGATCGGCGTCGTCGAGCTGGAACGTGCTCCCTGCGCGGCGCCCGGTCGCCGACAGCGACAGCACCTGATTCAGAGGCACGACCTCGCGCACCCTCGGCTGAGGCCTGAGCGACTCGTTCTGCGCGGCCACTCGCACCATCGCCTCGAAGGCAGGTACGAGGTGTGCCTCGTCGAGCACGATCAACGCATCGACCCCGAGTAGGGAGGCGTGATACGGCCGCATCTTCCGCGAACAGCGGTAGCCCTCGAACAAGAGCCGTGAGCCGATCATGTCGACCGTGCCAACTACGATGGCTGGTGCACCTGGATCTTCGAGCCACTCCCGGTTGTCGACGTGCTGGCCGCGAAGCGTCGAGATCGGCAAGGATCGCGTGAGCCCGAGCGCCTCCTTGAGCTCGGGTGTCTCGTCGACGACCTTCTTGATCCGCTCGGCTTCGTCGGTTGCCTGATCGACGACCGCGCGGCGATCGACGACGTACACGAGGCGCCGCGGCACCTTCGCCCCGGCAGCGCGCGCCGCCGTCCAGATGGCGATCACCGACGTCTTCCCGAGCCCGGTCGGGATGTCGAGCGCGTCGGGGATGGAGCCCTTCGCGAAGTGCTCCGCGAGGAGACGCTCCTGCCACGGGAACGACGTCTGACCCTTATCGAGGCCGAGCGCGCAACGCAGCCACTCCTCGCTACGATCTCCAACGGCGTTGGTGGGCCTCGCGGGGTGGCTATTAGCGCTCACGACCGCCCCCTGTTGTCCTTGGCGGTCCTGCTCTTCGTGGCCGGCCGCTCGTCGCCCTCCGCAGCGCCCGCGCGCACCCACTCGTCGACCTCGGACAGCTTGAACTTCCAGATGCGACCGATCTTGTGGGCCGGCAGATCGAGTCATCCCGCAGCGACCGCTGCCAGGCGTGAGGCTGAAACCCCGTGAATTGTTCGAACGACTGCGAATCGCTCATCACCCCTCCACCATGCAGCGACCTTCGGTCGCTAATCTCTCGCTCGAATACGCGCGACAGAACGGGCGTCCAGTGGTTTGGCGCGGTCGGTACCCAAAGCTCCTCTTGCGAGGGCATGCACGGCGCGCTCAAGTTCCGGCGTTTCGCAATTGGCGGAGGCCCCAAGCCCCACGACGAATCGCGCGACAACCTCGAGTCCTGATGCGCTCGCGATCACCCGAAGCGATCCATCGCCTGAAGGCTCGGCGTTCATGCCCTCGGGCAAATTTCGGACAACCCATCGAGCAGCATCGGCTTGAACAGTGAAAACGACGGTACCTTCTTTGTTGTTGAACCAACCATCCACGCTCTTACGGGCGCGACGCTCGACTTCGGCCGAATCGGACTCGAGGAATCGCTCGTTGGAATCGAGGTGCGCGGCTTGGATGTCGCCGACGCGAAACGCCCGAAGCTCGCCCGAGCGGTGACACACGGCGAGGAAGCGCGATGGTGGGCCCGGCATGACGCGCGCGACCGACGCAACTCGCCAATCGGCTTCGCCGCGCCGCACGCTGAGATACTTCATGCGAAGAGGCTGCCGTTTCGCCACGGCGTCTTCGACGAGCGGCAGAAATTCGCTCTCCTCGATCGATAGCGCCGGTGGATGGACTCGAGAGGTATCGGGCAGTCTGGCGTCTCGCTGCAGCAGCATTGCGATCACGCGATTGCGATCCGCGCTGCGCGGCGCACGGCCCAGAAGACGTACGAGGGCGGCAACTTCAGGTCCCTTCAAGATTACGCCGGCTGGGTGCCAGTCTCGTGGGAGGTGCCAAAAAACATCGGGACGGTCCTCGGTGTTGTCGAGGGGGAGCAAGCGAGAAAGCTCGAGCAAATGTTTTCGAAGAGCAGGCACCGTGATGCCGATGCGACGCGCGAGCTCCGCCTGGCGCCATCGCCGGCGTTCGATGAAGGCGTGCAAAATGTCGATCGTTGTCTCTACCCCGCTCCGCCGCCCCATAAGAGCACAACCATATCGAAAGGGCAGGGCGAGACCAAGAGGAAAGGGGCACAGTCGACGCCTCGCCGACAGCCGAGGCAATTGCGCCCTCGTCTGCTTCGTGGGTGAGCCAACCACAATTCACGAGAACGAACTCGTGCGAGCGTGCTCGTTGATCTCCGCCGCGCTTTCGCCGACGATGGGCCCCCCCGTGTCCACGTCCCGAAAGTCTGCTGCCCGCAAGCCTGTCGCTCTCGATCTCTCGGAGTGGGTCGCTCGCGCTCGGCATACGCTTCATGAGCAGGGGTTCATCAAAGTCGCGGCTCTCGGCCCGAGGCCCCTCCGTTCCGCCATCATCGGTCAGCTGCGCGCAGACGGATTCGAAGCCTCCAAATCCACGGTCCGTCGCCCCCTCGCAGAGCAACTGCGGGACGCTCTGAAGAACGGAACCTTCATCCCGTTGAAAACAGCCCACACGTTTCTCGTCGGTGGAACGGCGCTTGAAGCCAAGAAGGCCGCGCTCGATCTGGTGCGGAAAGGTCAAGCCCATCTGGTATTGCGCACGAAATCCGAAACGCTGGTCCCGCCGACGGCCGACGTCGTCGATCGCGAAGAGGTCCGGTCCGCGCGCGTGGTGCTCGCAGCCTTGCTCAAGCGGCTTCAGCCTCTCGCCAAACCGACGTCGCAAGCGACGCTTCTTCGAAGCGATCTGCAGGCGCTTCTGGACGAGGTCCCATCGACGAAACCTCCCCATCGAGGAGCATCCACGCGCGGCATCGGATCGGCACCGAAACCAGCTCCAGCATCGAGCGATGAGCGGCTCCGGC
This sequence comes from Polyangiaceae bacterium, assembly GCA_036395495.1. Lineage (GTDB taxonomy): Bacteria > Myxococcota_A > Polyangia > Polyangiales > Polyangiaceae > DASWDH01. The sequence continues at coordinate 2,612 of DASWDH010000293.1, read as the reverse complement.
ACTTGTTCGCTGCCATCGAGGCGACGCGCGATGAAAGGCTCGGCCTTTCGTTCGTGCCGAATGTCGTTCGACGGCTCGCGCCCGACATGGACGTCGAGACGACGCACGCTCTCTTGCTCGACGCGAGTCGCCGAGAGCTGCTCGAGCTTCGGCCGGAGAGCGGGCTTGGGCGGCTCAGCCAGCAAGACCTTCGCGACTGCCCACCGGGACCGCAAGGAACGCGTCTTTCGTGGGCGAGACGGCTCTGACCAGGAGGTGACCGATGACGGCTTGGTTTCTCGAAGCGGTGCACGCGAATCCCTGGGGCGTCGACTTCGTCGATTTGCCGACGCTCAACGCGTCCGCGAGCGACGCGATCGAGACGGCAATACGAAATGTCCGCGAGGTTGCCAGGACGAAACCTGCGGCGCTCCGATCGGCGTGCCTCACGGTGCTCGGGCCCGCTGGCGCGGGTAAAACGCACTTGTTCGGCCGGCTCCGTGCGCGACTCGGACCACGCGCGGTGTTCGTCCACATACGACCGCTCGTCGGCACCGAGATGACGCCGCGCTTCGTGCTTCATGAAATCGTACGCCAACTCGGCTTCGTGAGCGGCGATGTCCGTCAGGTCGATGCGCTTGTCGGCTCGCTGCTCGCGCACGCGATGGGGAGCTCCGCCGGCTTTCCACGCTTTTTCGTCGAGGACACCGCCCATCTTGACCCAACTGCGCGCGCCGAGAGGCTCGAACAGATGCTCAGCCAATTGTTGGATAGGTGGCAAGAGCTCGACGAGAGCTACCTGCGTCGCCTGCTTGCGGTACCCTTCCAGAAAAGCCCCACTGATCGCGCCGTCCTCGCGTGGCTGTCGGGTCGCGAGCTCGACGCCGTGCAGCTCGAGCGCGCAGGAGCAACGGCCGCACTCGGCGAGGAGATCGTCGTGCCGGCGCTGAAGAGCCTTGCCTCCGCAGCGTCAGTGGGTGCGCCCATCGTCGTGGTCTTCGATCAGCTGGAGAATCTCATCGATCGAGACCTCGAAAGCTCCCGCCTCTTCGCGTATGCCCAGTTGACCACCGATCTGGTCGACGCCGTTCATGGCCTGGTGATCGTCCAGATGGCCCTCGATACCGAATGGGATCGAAGCATCGAACCGTCGTTCAACCTCGCACAACGTTCTCGGCTCGGGATGCAGCGCCATCTGCTCGGATTGCCGACTCCCAAGGAAAGAGAGGACCTGCTCAGGTTGTGGGTGGATCGCCTGCCGGACAAACCGCAACGTTTCCCCTGGCCCTTCGGCGAACGTCGTCTCGGTGTGTTGTGCGGCGAAGCAGGGATGACCCCTCGCATGCTGCTCATCGCGCTTCGTCAAGCCGTGGACGAAGGGCCGGCTGCCTCGGAGGCTGGCGATGGCGAATCGGAGCCGGAGTCCGTGGCGGACGTGACGGAAGAGGCGGATCGGACGAACGACGCCCTCGGCGCAACATGGAACGAGTACCTCGCAAATGCGCGCGAGTTGCTCGATGAAGTCGCGGACCAGAAGCGGTGTCTGGATCCTTGGCGGCTCACGGACGGCATTCTTTCCATGCTTCGCTTCGTTCCAGCTCTCAAGGCGGTGGACGTCCGGGCTTCGCGTCCTGCCCAGGTTCGAATTGCGAGGGGTTCCAAGGAGGTTCATGTCTCGTTGCTTCATCAGCCTCATCACAAATCTATTGGCGCGACGTTGACGAAACTGATCGAGGTTGCGCGAAGCCACGAGGTCGTGGTGGTCCGAGAGCGAGCGCAAGAATTCCCTCCCACCTGGAACGATACGCTCGCGCGCCGCAGCGCTCTGCTCAGACATCAGAATGCGCGATGGCTCTCTCTCGAACGCGGGGACGCGGCACGGCTTCTGGCGCTCGACGAAATGTTGAAGGCTGCGCGCTCGCGAGACGTTACGGATCACGCGGGCCGCACATTGGAGGAAGAGGACGTGAGTGCTTGGGTGCACGCATCCCTCGACGTGGGTAGCTGGACACTTTCGCAAGCGCTGCGAGGCGAGCGGACGGTTCAGGATGCCGCGGAAACCAGCGGCGCGGCGGCGCCGGCCGCCGTGCGGCAGACTTCGGGCCTGGTTCTTTCTGCGCTCACGCGCCTTCGTCTGTTATCGCTCGAACGTCTCGTTCGCGAGATCGTGCGCGTTGAACGCTCCGCCACGCGCGCTTCGATCTTGTCCGAGCTCGCGTCACTCGCGCACCGCGTCCGCTGGGTGGGCAAGAGCATCGTTTACCTGCGGGAGGACTCATGAGCGTTCGCCTATCCGTCACCGAGGTTCGCAACGCGCTTCGATGCCCTCGTTTGTTCACGCTCGGGAGGTTGCGTGGTCGCGCCGTCGGGTTTCCCGTCGGCTCCTCCTTGCTCGGCGCGACGTTCCATCGTGTCGTCGACGCGTTTGCTCGCGAAGTCGAATCCCCGCCGGCCTACTTCGCCGCGCTGGCCGCCGGCTGCGCTCGAGACGACGTTGAGGCTGGTTTGGCGCGTTGGCTACTCGATCGCGTCGCGCAGGAGCTGGAGCTCGACCCCGCGTACGGATCCATACCGGGCGAGGTCGACGATCTCGCCGAGGCGTTGCGCGAGTTGGCCCGACATCTCGCCGGCCG
>DASWDH010000292.1:0-8310 GCA_036395495.1 Polyangiaceae bacterium | reverse complement strand
GTGCAGAACATGGATCCGACGGGGGGCGGAAAAGTGTTCACCGACGATGTGCCGGATCCCGTTGCGGTCGCGCATGAGCTAACGCACTCGATTTGCTCGATCCTGTTTCGAAAGACGCCGGAGGTGCCCGTCATTTCGAAGATTACGATCGTCATCGTGCCGTTGATTGGAATCTCGGCCGATATCTTGGTGTCGACCGCTACGGTGCGGCTCAATTCGTCGTACCTGCAAACGTTCGCGAGCAGTCACACCGCGAGCGAAACCACCTACGAAATCGACGGCCTTCTCGTCTACACGATGTCGCTTTTCTATCAGGACCTGGCGGCACCGGCCGGTGTCGTGCAAGGGGTCGCTGATTTCGTGCGTTACCGTGCCGGATACTGGACGGAGTCGGCCCGGTCGCCAGGCGGCAATTGGGACGACGGTTTTCAAACGACGGCGTTTTTCTTCGACTATGTCGATAAGCAATCTCCGAGCTTCGTCTACCGATTGAACCAGGCGATCGGGACGGGCTACAGCGTCGACCTGTTCGTCACCCTCACCGGCAAGGACGTCATCACGCTTTGGAACGAATACCAAGCGACGTTTTGAGCTATTTCGACGTGACGCCGCAAGCCTGCTTCACCCGCGCCGTCAGCGGAGAACCTGGATGCGCGGCCATGAAGCGGACGGCCGCCGATGCATCGGCCTTGCCGTCCAGACACAGAACCACCAGGCGTTCGGCCGCGCGCTCCGGGGCGAGATTGCCGTCGGGGAACCTCGCCGCGTGATCGTTCAAAAGGGCCATCGCTCGCTCACCATCGCCGGCGCGGACGGCGCGGTCAGCTTCGCGCAACAGGTGCGTCTCTTCGGCCAATGAGCTGGATTCGACGACCGGTGTCGCAACGACCGGCGCGGGTCGCTCCGCCGTACGCGCCGCCGTTTTCGAGCGCAAGGGCCGCGGTGTAGCCTTGGGCGGCGCGGCGACGACGGGTGGTGTGACGATTGCGCGCGCTTCGGGTTGGGCAGCGGTTGCCGGCATCGAGGCGGACGGCGCCTCGACCGGCGCCGGCACACGTTGCGCGGGCCGCAGCGCGAGATAGCCGCCCGCGCCGAGCGAGGCAACGGCGGCAAAGGTCGCCGCTCCCTTGATGACCGCTCCGAACGCCGAGGCCCACAATCCCCCGCCCGCTGCTTCGGTCGCCACCAGCGTGACGCTGCCCGCTGCCGCAATTCTGGAGAGGACCGCCGCCTTGAGCTGCCGGCGTTTGGCGAGAGGCATCGCCTCGCTGAGACGCGCACGGCGCAGAACCTCGTCGGTTTCGTGGCTGAGCCCGCCCCTCATCGCATCCTCCACCCATCCCGCAGCCGGTAACGCTCGGCAGCTTTTTCGAAGTCGATGCGTGCCGCCCGCAAACGTGAGTAGACCGTGCTCGCGTTGGATCCGATGGCCTCCGCGATCTCCCGGGCCGTCATCTGCTCGAGCTCCGCCAGCACGAAGACTTCGCGTTTGTCGTCGTCCAGCTCGTCGAGCCACTCTTGCACCAAGTGCGCAGCCTCTGCCTTGGCCATCGATTCATACGGACCCGAACCGCGGTCATCGGCGAGCGTCTCGGGATCGGTCTGCGGCGAGAGGTGATGCGGGTTCTTGCGTCGGACCCATCGGCGGTGCTCCCGCACGACCCGCACCAGAATCCCGAACACCCAGGTGCGGACCGACGACGCGTAGGCGAACTCGGGCAGGCGACGGTGCACGACGAGAAAGACTTGTTGGACCACGTCCTCGATCGACTCTTCGCCAACGCCGAGACGGCGCACACTGCGCCAAATGAAGTCGACGTAGCCTTCGTAGAGCTCGTCGAACGTCGTCGTTTGCGCCGGCCGCTCGACCGAGGTCTCGACCTCGGTGGGAACGGCGGACTGCATACGACGCCAGGTCATGATCGCGGTGGTTTCCCTAGCATTACTGGGTCAGATCCTCGCTACCCGATCGTTGCATCGGAGCAGCCATAGTCCCACAACCGCAGGCGGGGCCGGACGCCTGCGCCGAGTAACACAAACTGCTGACCGAACAGGCGGAACTGGCTCTCGGCGAAGCCGCAGAGGCTTCGGCCTGACGGCCATTCCGGTCTGACCCGCAGCTCCGACGGCCTCGCCGTAAGTTACGTGGCCACCTCGCGGAAATTGCCGATCGTGATCTGTCATAGGCAAGATTTGTCCCAAATAGTGCTAGTCGATTATTCTACGTGGATTTCGAGACCGATCGCGCCCCGAATCGAGGCGATGCCGGCGCGATGAAAGGTCTCCAAACCTTGTACCGCAAACGCCGGACGTGCCAGAGGCAACACGCTGCCCGCGCGAAAATAGGGTCGGAAAACCCGTGAGAGCTGCCAGTGAACCGCCACGTCGGCGCCGACGGTCAAGCCCACCGTACTGACTTCGTAGGGGATAATCGGGCCGAATCCCTGCGCCCGCGTCCACGTCAAGCCTGCATCGGCGCACGGGCCGAGTGCGAGGGACTCGTACGCCCACTGGTAACAACCACGAAGATTGATCGCACCAAGATGGAATGTTGCGCCAATGTCGGAACGAGCCGGGAGCGTGCCGCGCCTCGGCAAGAAGTAAGTCCCTCCGACATCCAGCCGCGCGCCGCCGATTTGCCATCCCAACAAACCTTCGGCGCCCAAAGCTGGGCCGGGGAGCGCGCCCACGTCGGAGGCGATGCCAACACCGACAAAGGGATGCCCGGTCGAGAAGCGACGCGCGGGCCCCACCGGTCTTTTGGTCGGCTGGTCGATCGGCTCGGGCGCGGGAGCGGGCTCCGGCTGCACCGCTGGTTTCGGCGGCGCTGGTTTGGGGGCGGGCGGCTCGACTTGGGGATTGATGGCGAGAGCAATGACGAGCGCCGCCGCGTCGGCAACGGCCGAGCAGGTGGCACCCTCGAGCGTGCGACGCGCTTCCCAGTCCATGCCGCGGAGCACGAGCTCGGCTCGCCACCGGTCCAGCGAAAGGCGGGAAACCACGCCGCGCGCTCGCAGGCCGACCGTGGGAGCGGTCGAGGCAGAGAGGATCTGCATGATCTCGCGCTCGACGGCGGCAGCGTTGGGACACTCGGGCGGCGCGTCCCACTCCACGCTGACCGCGGGCGGCGTTGTTTGCGCCGACGCGGCGTTGCACCAAAGGGCAGCCGCCGCGCAGAGTGTCGCGAGGTTGCGCTCGAACCTGGTGCCAGCGTGGGGCATTCGTCGGATTTCGTAGCACCATAACCGCTCGACTCGTCATTTGTGCCGATTTCGCGACCTCATGCCGAGTCCTTATTCCTTTCAACGTTTTCTCGCACCAAGGAGAACTGTTGACGCGCGCGAACATACTTGCGTTACTCGGCCCGCCTGCGTGGGCGGCTTGGATCGTGGCGAGCCTCGCCGTGGGTTGCAGCGCCTCGGCTCCGTCCGAGGGGGCGCCCCTCGACGCCTCCCGCTCGGGCGATTCGGATCGATCGAAGAACGACGCAGCCGTCCATCCCGATGCCCCTCTCCCCGACGATGACGGCTCCGGCGGAGCGCACGAGACGGGCATCGATGGAGAATCCAGAACGCCGGACGCCTCCGATGGCGCGAGTGATCGATCGCCCGGCTCGGACGCAGGAGGCGAAGCTCGGATGGACGGCTCTCCACCCGCCGCCGATGCACCTGATGCGGCCGCCGACCAGGGGCGTCCCGGCGACCGTTACGCGCTCACCGTGCTTCTTTCCGGCCGCGGGCACGGCAGAGTTGCTTCCAACGTGGGGGCCATCGCCTGCGGCACGGTGTGCTCCGATCTGTTCGCGGCCGGAACGATCGTGACGCTCTCCGCTTCGCCGGATGCAGGGTCTTCGTTCGCGGGCTGGTCGGGGGACTGCACGGGTGTGGGCCCGTGCACCGTTACGATGAGCGCGGCGCGTTCGGTGACTGCGCGGTTCTTCCGTCCTGTTCTGCTCAACGACGCCGACAAGAGTGCCGACGTCGTGTTGACGCCCGATCGACTCGCGATGCAGCAGCTCACGCTCGGCCGAGCCGGCGTTCGATCGGACCTCGCGATTCAGCCGGGCTCCGGTGTCTTCTACTTCGAGGGACGACGCCTCGTCGAAGCTCGGTTCATTCTCATCGGCGTGGCGACGGCGTCCGCGCCGCTCGACACAGAAGCGCTCCCGGCGACGCAGGGCTTCAACATCGATAGCGGCGATGGTTCGTGGGTCGACCCGAAAGCCACGTCGGCCTACGGCTTCGTCGTCGACTATCGCCAAGCCCACCCGACCGTCCACCTCATCGGCATCACCGCTTCCGGGCCTCGCGTAGCCTTCACGACGACGCTCTCGGGCGTGTCCGAGCCGCTGTATATTTTCCTCGGTGGGTTGCGGCGCAACGTAGGACCGCAGGCGGCGATCAATGCGGGCAACGACACCGTCAATTTTCCGTTCGCTTACGATCCGGTCGCCCTAATGAAGGCTTCCAGCATCGCGGGTGCCGATCAGCTCGTGATGGGTTGGGGCGATTCGTTTGCCGGCGTTTTCAACGCGCCGCCGTCCTTGCAAGTCAGTGCGGATCAAACCGTGCCCCCGGGCACCGCGGTGACGATGACGGCGACCGCGAACGATCAAGAGGATGGAGACCTGACGGCGACGATCCAGTGGGAGGATCGGGCAACCCCACTCGGAGCCAGGGTCGTCGGCACCGGAAATCGCTTCACGTTCACGCCCGACGCTCTCGGTCTGCACGAGGTTTCGGCGACGGTGACCGATCGGGGCAACAAGGTCGTGACGCGATCGGTTCGCGTGACCGTCAGCGGCACGCTCCCCTCGTTCAATCCGGTGCGTCTGGCGCCGGACTCCACTTCCGGCAGCGGTATCGCGCTCAGCATCGACGGTCTCGGCGCGCATTTCACGGCGCCGGCGAAAATGGGCATTCGGGCCAACCAAGGCCTTCTGCATGGCTTTCAATACTTCGAGATCCATCGTGAGATCCCGCCCGCCAACGTGGGCGGCGGACTGGTGACCGGAGACGGCAACCTGAACCCCTACGGGCCGCGCGACGTGCCTGCCTCGTGCTCGGTGAACGTGGGAGGCGGCACCTGGCGCGACCTCATGTTCAGCACCAATTTCTCGGCCAGCGAAGCCTATTATGGCTTCGCTGTCGATTATCGAGGCGCATCTCCAGTGGTGTACGTCATCGTCGGCGGCGTGCTCGCCGACATCATCGCCATGACCGACGCGACGGTGCCGGTCTATCCGATGCTCTACGGAAATCCCGTGAGCAGCGCGACGACGCCGGACGAGACGATCAATTTCGGAGCTCAGCCGTTTCACTACGATCCGCGCGCCGTACTCAAAACCGCGTCGATCGATGCCTCCGCCCTTCAGCTCGGCTGGGGCCCTTACGCGCGCTAACAGAACGAACCGAACCGCCAGGGCGCCAGGGTTTTGGGATGGGTCCTGCAGACTGGCATGTAGCGTGTCGTCCTGGATGGTCGAGACGAATCGCTGATTGGCTCAACTTCTCATCCGGCCTATTCAAACCCCCTGGCGTCCGTGGCGCCGTGGCGGTTGACTCTTCGAGCTCGTCGCGCCGTTCCACGCTGCTCGAGCATCGTTTTGTCGTATTCTTCTTCGGGTGAGCAAAGCCCTGGTCGTCGATAACCCGTATACGCTCGAAGCGAGCTGCTCGGTCGAGCTCGCGGAGGGTCCCGCCGTCGATGTCGTGCTCGATCGCGCCGTCGCCGCGAAGGCCGCCGCGCGCGCGATGGCCGTGCGCGATCGCGTCGCGCTCGTCTCTGCGGCAACGGATCGAATGCTGGCGCGAATGGACGAGATCGCGCGTGACATCTCCATCATGATGGGAAAACCGCTACCGCAGGGTCGTGCCGAGGTCACCGGCATGGCCGAGCGGGCGCGCTACATGACGAGCATCGCCGAAGAGGCGCTGTCCGATATCGTGCCGCGCACCGAGCGCGGTTTCGAACGACGCATCGTCAAAGCGCCGCTCGGCGTCGTACTCGACCTGCCCGCGTGGAACTACCCGCTTTTGACGGCGGTGAACGTGATCATGCCGGCGGTACTCGCGGGCAACGCCGTCATCGTGAAGCATTCGTCACGGACTCCGCTGTGCGGCGAACATTTCGCGCGCGCTTTCGAGGAAGCCGGAGCGCCCGGCTACCTCGTGCAAGCGCTGCATTGCGACCATGCGACGGCGGAGCGAACCATCGCCGATCGACGTATCGACCACGTCGTTTTCACGGGCTCCGTCCGCGGCGGGCACAGCATCGTGGAAGCCGCCAAACAGCGGTTTCTCCACATCGGGCTGGAGCTCGGCGGCAATGACCCCGCGTACGTCGCGCCCGACTGTGACTTCGAGAAAACCGTCGACAACATCGTCGATGGGGCCATCTACAATGCGGGACAGAGCTGCTGCGCGGTCGAGCGGGTCTACGTCCATCGATCGATCTACCCGCGCTTCGTCGAAGCCTGCGAGGCGCTGATCCGGCGCTACGTTCTCGGCGATCCCCTGCAAGAAGCGACAACCCTCGGTCCGATCGCGCAGCCGCAACACCCGCGCGAGCTCGAGACACTGGTCCAAGACGCGTCGCGCCATGGAGCGCGCACGATCGCTGGGGGCCAATGCACGAGTGCCGGCGGACGGGGCCGTTTCTTCGAGGCGACGCTCGTGGCCGAGGTCGACCAAGCCTCTCAGCTCATGCAAATGGAAAGTTTCGGGCCGATTTTACCGGTTGCGCCCGTCGACTCCGACCAAGAAGCCCTACGTCGCATGAACGATTCGGCCTTCGGACTCACGGCGAGCGTGTGGACGGGCGACCGCGAACGTGCCGATCGAATGGCGCGCGAGCTCGAGTACGGCACCGTTTATATGAACCGCTGCGACCACGTCGACCCTTCGTTGCCCTGGAGCGGGTGGAAGGACTCGGGTCGCGGGCACAGCTTGAGCCGCCTCGGCTTCGATCAGCTAACTCGGCCTAAAAGCTTGCATTATCGCCTCGCGCCCTGACCGCAGCCGCTCGCGTCGTGACCAAATTATGACGAACCCGTAGCAGACGACCGACAGAGGGGCCGTACGTTGAGCCCCATGGTCGCTATTACGGCATTTTTCCTGACTCACTGGGCGCTCGCGATCTTCTGTCAAACGTTCTTTCTTCATCGCTACGGCGCCCATCGAATGTTCTCGATGAGCAGAGGCTGGGAGCGCTTCTTTTACCTGCTCACCGGCCTATCGCAGGGGTCGAGCTACCTGCGACCGCGTGCCTACGCCATCTTGCATCGAGAGCACCACGCGTTCAGCGATACCGAGCGGGATCCCCATTCGCCCCACGTCTACCCAGGCCTCGGCAAAATGATGTGGCAGACCAAACTTCGTTACGAAGGGCTGTCCACCCGTCGGATCGTGCCCGAAGCACGTTTCGAGGGGGGCTACCCGGTGTGGCCGGCCGTGGACCACTTCTTCAACCGCTGGCCCGTCCGCATCGGCTTCGGTACGGCGTACACGCTCTTTTATCTCTATTTTGCGCCGCACTGGGCGTACTTCCTGCTCCTGCCCATCCACTACATCATGGGCCCCGTGCACGGCGCGATCGTCAACTACTGCGGCCACAAGTTCGGCTACCGCAACTTCGCAACGCCGCACGGCGACAAGTCGAGAAACACCCTGCCCTTCGATTTCGTCACCTGGGGCGAGCTTTTCCAGAACAACCACCACGCCCGTGCGATGTCCCCCAAGTTCGCGGTCCGCTGGTTCGAGATCGATCCGACGTGGTTCATCATCCGCGGTCTCGCGGCGCTCAGGATCATTCGATTGGCAGGATCGAACGCGACGACCGCACCGAGCACCGACGCGGCGGAGACCCCCGCGGTACCGCTTCCGGTGTAGATCGTCGCTGGCTGCTTGCAACGGCCGGCTTTCTCGGCTGAATAGAAGGCGATGCCCAGGCCGCGTGGTCGTGCTGCCCTTTGCTCGCTTGCAGCATTCGCTTGGACATGGGCCGCGTCACCGGATGCCTTGGCCGACGACGCGCGACCCGCAGTCGATAGCTCGCGCCCCGCTCGGCGGCGCTCCCCCCTTGCGGTGGCGGCGGCCATCGTGCCTGGTCTCGTCGTTCACGGATCCGGGCATTTCGTCGCCGGAGATCCCCAAACGGCACGCCGGCTCCTTTTGCTCGAGGGTCTCGGCTTCGGCACACTGGCGGTCGGATTCATTCCCATCGTGGCGAGCGGTGCGTCGCGTCGGCTGGTGGGGCCTGCTGCCGCGCTCACCATTGGAGGTGTCGGACTTTTCGCGATCACCGCGCTCG
>DASWDH010000291.1:0-3316 GCA_036395495.1 Polyangiaceae bacterium | reverse complement strand
GCGCTCCTTCGCGGGTGCTCCCCGCTCTCGAGACCGCGCTTGGATATCGTTACGTCTACGATCCCGTGTTCGCCTATCGTGATTTCGTGGTGTACGAGGTCGACGGTCGCTACGGTCACTGGCGCGTACGTCCCTCGGCTTGGTTTGCACTCGACAGCAGCAACTCGCGGCTGCGGGCGCTGTTCGACTATCGATTCGTGGGTCCGACGCCGGAGCGATCTTCCCCGGCGAGCGACGGATCGTACGTCGATCTGGAGATCGGGTTCACGCGCCACGCTTACCTCCCCGATCGATTTACGACGCTGACCAGCGAGCTGTCCGTCAACGCCCGGCTCGACATGCAACGAATCTCGCCCCCGCTCCGCGGCTCCTTTGCGGAGATGGGCTTCGGGTGGGCCCTGCAGAACTACCGCTACCAGGTAAAAGGTGCGAGCAACGACGTTGGGGAGCTACTGCTCGCACGCTTCGGCTACGGTATCTACATCGGATGGCCGGGGGCGGCGCGCGGCGAGATCATGGTGTACTACGATCACAGGCACGACGACTTCGCGGCGGGACTCAAGATACCGGGGCTTGGAAGCGGCGTAGCCGGGCACTTCGGATTGGAAGGGCGCGCTTACGTGAGTGACCATTGGGGTGTCGCAGCGGAGGCGGTCGCCGGGTCTGCCTATGTGACGGGCGTCTCGATCCTTTTTCGCCACGGAGAGTCGTTGTGAATCCGAGACTCGCGCCATGGGTCTTGACGGTCGCGCTGACCACCTGCGTCGGGGTGACCGAGGAACGGTCACGGCGTGACGAACAGATCGGCAAGGGCGAAATCGCCGGAGCGAGCTTTCAGGTCTCGGACGGCCTCGCCGCCATTCGTCTCCTCGAAAGCGGACGGGTGACCCTGTGGGCGAAGGCGCCGCAGCTCGACCTCTTCGCGCGCAGAAGTCCCGATGCCCCGGAAACGTGGACGCTCACGATCGACAACACGCTGCCGGACGCGGTCCTCGAAGCGGCTACGAGTGGCGGCGAAACGATCGCCGCTGTTCCCCTCGAGGCAGCGCGAGCGACCGAAAAGCGGTGGACGCTGACCCTGCCCGCGAATATCGATGCCACGCTGAAATTACGTTCCGCGCGCGGCGAGCCCACGGCCCCCTGGAGATTCGCCTTGCTCAGCGACATTCAGGAAGCCATCGACCGCGTACAGGACATCTATGCGCGCATGAACGCCGACTCCGCGATCGAGTTCGTGGTTTGTGCGGGCGATCTCACGACGCAAGGCAAGCCCGACCAACTCGAGCGCTTTCAGGACGAGCTCGAGATGCTGGGCGTGCCCTTCTTTGCGACCCTCGGCAACCATGAGCTCGGAACCGATGACGGCGAGCCGTTCCAGCGTTGGTTCGGCCGCGCGAATTTTCGCTTCGTGTACGGCGGGCTGCAGTTCACGTTTCTCGACTCCGCGAGCGCGACGCTCGATCCGCGGGTCTACGATTGGCTGACGGTCTGGCTCGCCGAAGGCCGCGATCGACCGCATGCCGCCTTCATGCACATTCCGCCCATCGATCCCATTGGTGTGCGAAACGGCTCGTTCGCCAGCCGGGACGAGGCCGCCAAGCTGCTCGCCAAGCTGGCCGAAGGCGGCGTCGACGCGACTTTCTACGGCCACATTCATTCGTATTATGCGTTCTCCAACGCCGGCATCCCCGCCTACATCGCCGGCGGCGGCGGCGCGATTCCGGAACGCTTCGACGGCATTGGACGTCATTACCTCACGGTCGACGTCGATCCCGCGCGCGGCATCGTGCAAACCGGGCTCGTGCGGATCGACGGCGATTGAGAGAGATGACGAGTGCTCCGGTGCCGCCCCGCGCGCTCACACCCGAAGTTCGGGCCGAGCTCGGGCTTCCGGCGATTTCCCCGACTCGCTACCGTTGGAGCTTTGCGGCGCTGGTCGTGGGCACTGCGTGCATCCCGCTGCTGCTCGCCAAGCTCTGGTCGATGTGTGCGCTTGCCTTTGCGATCGGGTTCGTGATTTTTCCTTTCGTTCGTTGGATGGAGACGCGAGATGCGTCCTGGCGCGAGGAGGTCTATCGTTCGGGAAAGGAAGCCATAGGCCGCGTGCTCGATGTCGAGCCGGCCGGTCCTGGGCGAGCGGATCACATCGTCCGGGTGGAGTTCGGCGTTGGCGCAAGCGTCGTGCGTGCATCGGTGATCGGGTGCCCGCTGGCACGTCGCGGGCTATTGCCCGATGATGACGTCCTCATCGTTTATGCGCCCGAGCGGCCGACGCGCTGCCTCGTTCTTCGCAAGGCACCTCGGCCGATCGTCGACGCCATTTTCGACGACTAATGCAGATAGATTATAGCAAGAATATTTTGCGGTTCAACGGCTTGACGAGGCTGGTTCGCATCCGCAACCTCCCTCCTTCACCCGAGTGGCCTCGCATGACTGTGTCAGATCTAGGCAATGACAGATCACGATCGGCAATGGCCGGGCGTCGGCCAAGTAAGTTACGGCGAGGCCGTCGGAATCGGGCATCAGACCGGAATGGCCGTCAGGCCTCCCCTCTGCACCTTCGCCCGAAGCGAGTTCCGCCTGTTCGGCCAGTACTCCAGTGGGCATCTGGCTACTCCGATGAAACGATCTGGTAGCGAGAATCTGACGCAGCATTGCTAGGGAGAGCCGATGCAGACGGAAGTCGACAGCTTGTCCTCGGAAGATCGGGCGATCGTCGAAGAGGAGCAGGCCCTGCTCGCACGCGCCCGTGCTTCGCTCGAACAAGAGAAGGCGCGGGCTCCACGCGAGCCCGCGAGCGAAATGCGTTCGATCGAGGCGCTCCGAGCTCTGAGAGACGAGGCGGCTTCGGCCAGGGCGGAGGACCTTCCCCCGTTGCTCCTCGAAATGAGCATTCGCCAGCAGCTCCTCGAACGGGGCGGCAGGGAGCCGCTTCCCAATGTCCTTTCTCCCTACGTCGCTCACTTGCGCGTTCGCGAAGAAGATCTCGTCAAGGATTATCTCCTCGGGCGGGCGAGCTTTCTCGACCCTTCCTCGGGTATTCGCATCATCGATTGGCGGGTGGCGCCGGTCGCGCAGATCTTTTATCGCTATCGCGAAGGCGACACCTACGAAGAAACGTTCCCCGGCCGCGTCGCCGAGGGAACGGTCGAAGCGCGCCGCATCGTCGTCATCACCAATGGAATCCTGCGGCGCATCGTGGGAGATCGCGTCGTCCTCACGCGCGATCCCGATGGCCGCTGGTCGAGGTCCGACCGAGGCGCCCTCGCACTCACGCCAGGCGGTGCGGGCACCGCGGCTAGGCCGGGAGCTCTGG
>DASWDH010000290.1:0-3720 GCA_036395495.1 Polyangiaceae bacterium | reverse complement strand
CGAGACTGCCATTCTGTCGATCCGACGTATGCGCCGCGGCAAAGTTCTGTTGAGCGGCGTCTGCACCCCCGAGCGACCGTCCGCGCGGTACGTCCTGCCGCGGCGTCTCAAATCGGACTAAGAGCCGAGCAAAAAAGGGCTCGAAAGCCGAACTCGCTTAGCGGACGTGCGAACCGGACATCTAGCCGTTGCACTCGAGCGGGCGCCGCGAATAGACTCCCGTCCGTCAAGACGTGTAAGCGTGAGGATTTCCCTCGCGAAGGCCGGAATGGCGGAGAACGAAGGGGTCGAGAATGCGTTGGAATCAGACGCTGTGGGCTGTTCTCGTAGTCCCTGTGCTGGTGATCGGACCGGCCTTGGCTCAGACGGCCGGCAAGGCTACCAAAAAGGCAGCGGCTCCCGCCGCCGCGTCCGGCTCGGCGGCGCCCGCCGGCGCGGGGGCTGCACCCCCCGCGGTCTCGGCAACGGTCCCATCGACTGCTGCCGGTACGCCTCCATCGGCGGCTGCGGGTCCAACCTCTGCGGCGGCGCGGCCGGCGGCGAGCGGCGGAATCGACGGGGCGACATACGCCGTGCGGCTCAAAGATCTCGAACAGCGCATCGACGAGCTCAAAGAGCAAATCCGGCGCAGCCACACGCGTCTGTCGCTCCTCACCGACACGATTCTGTCCGGTGGCCTCGCCGGTTCGCGCTCCGAGGTTCAGTTCCAGAACGACATGTCGAATGCCTTCAAGCTGGTGCGCGCCCTGTTCGTGCTCGACGGCGCCGTTCAGTACAACAAATCCGATGACACCGGGGCGCTCGCCGAGCAAAAAGAAATTCCGATCTTCACCGGCTCGATTCCACCGGGTGATCACACCGTTCAAATCGCGCTCGATTTCCAAGGCAGCGGATACGGCGTCTTCTCGTATCTGAAGGGCTACCATTTCAACGTCAAATCGAGCCATTCCTTCACCGCGGTCGAAGGCAAGACACTCACCCTCCAGATCATCGCCTACGAAAAGGGCGGCGTCACGACGCCGCTCGAAGAGCGGCCGGCGATCCGGTTCAACGAGAAGATCACCGCCGGCGTCAGCGGACCATCGGGCGCCAAGCCCCAAGCGGCGAATGCTCCCGCGGGCGGCACGGGTTCGGCCAATGTGCAGACGGGGTTTTCGGCGGGCGCGGGGAGCAAATAACGTGAAGAGTGCGATGCCTCGTGCCTGGCTGACGAAGCTGCTCTTCGGTTCCTTTGCCATGGCGGGTCTCTCGTGGGCCGAGCCGACACGCGCGTCGGCGAGCGACGACGCCGTCGCCGACGCTCAGCGCACGATCGGTCAGGCGACACAGGGTGTGGGGAGCGTCGAGCAAGCGATCACGACCTCCAAAGGCGAAGAGCGTTCGCCGGAAGCCCGTATCGCCGACGGAGAGCTCTTGCTGAGGAGCAAGGACTACCAGCGCGCTTCCGGGGTGTTCAATCAGGTGATCGAGAAGTATCCCAATCATCCGACGGCGTATCCCGACGCGTTGTTCATGTTGGGGGAGACCTACTTCGAATCGAAGCAGTATCTCTCGGCGAGGCGCGTTTATCGGCAGATCGTCGAGAAAGGATCGGAACGCGGGTTTTCCAACTATCAGCCGCGGGCGCTCGGGCGGCTCATCGACGTGGCATTGCGAACGCAGGACTACGCCACGCTCGACGACGTTTTTACGAGAATCAACCAGCTGCCGCCCGCTTCGGTGCAGGGAGAGCTCCACTACGCGCGTGCCAAAGGTCTCTTTGCCCGAAAAGATTACGCCGGGGCGCGTAGCGCCCTCGGCAGCGTCACTCCCCAAAGCGTTCACTACCATCAAGCCCGCTATCTGCTCGGCGTCATCGCGATGAAAGAGGCGACGCCTCCTCCGGCGGCGCCCAAGGACAAACGCAACGTCATCGCGACAGGTGCCGCACGCACGCGCTACGCCGCGGCCATCGAAGCCTTTCGCCAAGTGACGCAGCTGCCAGCCGACACGTCCGATCATCGCCACGTCATCGATCTCGCCTGGATGGCCATCGGACGGCTCTTCTACGAGACCGACCAGTGGTTACAGGCAGCTCAGGCCTACAATCACGTCGAGCGTGGATCGCCGGAATTCAGCGCCATGCTCTACGAGCTCGCATGGGTGTACGTGCGAGTCGGGGACGCCGATCGCGCCTTGCGCTCTCTCGAGGTTTTGTCGATCTCCGATCCCAACAGCCCCTATCTGGCCGACGGCACGCTTCTCAGGGCCGATCTGTTGTTGCGCACCGGGCAATTCGAGAAGGCACTCAGCCTCTATCAAGCCGCGCGAGCTCAGTTCGACCCCATGCGTCAGAGGGTCGAGGCCTTCTTGAATTCGACCAACGACCCGGCCGTCTACTACGACAAGCTCTCGAAGGATACGGTCGAGGCCAGCATGGATCAAAGCGAGACGCTTCCCGCGATCGCGATTCAGTGGGCACGCGAGGCCGAAGACGGTCCCGCTGCTTTCGCGGTCATCGATGGCGTCAAAGAGTGCCGCGACCTCATCAAGCAGTCCGGCACGTTCGTAGACAAGCTCAACGCCGTTCTCAATGCGCCCAATCGCGTGCGCGCGTTTCCCGAGCTCAAGGCCGGCGAAGAAAAGGCGCTGTCTCTCTTGAACATGATCACCAAGGCGCGAGGACGCTTGGCCGATGGGCTCGATGCGGAGGAGGACAACGACGTCGGCGGTGACATGCAGCGCGTGCGCACCGAACGCCGGGCGCTACAAAAACGGATCGCGTTTCTGCCGGTGACCGAACAGGATTTCGGGGCACGCGAAGCCGACGCCCAGCGGCAGTGGAACGGCGTGTCGCAAAAGCTGCAGCAGCTGACGCTGCAGGTCGATCAGCTGCAGGCCATCGTCAACGGTTTGAAACGCGCCCTGCGCGAGGGGCCCTCCCGCGGCGTGGTGCGCGATCCCGCGAGCCAGCGGCAATTCGAAGCCGAGCTCACCCAGAACGAGGCGGATATCGGCATTTACAAGACGCGGATGGCCGATCTTCGCAAGCTCATCGACATCAGCCGTGTCCAGGTCGGTTTCGGCGATCAGCGATTCGTCGAGGATGCCGAAGTGCGCGCCGCATTCCGGCGGGCCGTCAACGAAGAGACGCGGCTCGCGGCCGGCGGCGCCGGCGGAAGAAGCGCCATAAGGTATGCGCAGCGTATCACTCCTATCTTGCAACAGGCAGACGCTGCCGACAGTCGCCTCGAAGCGGTGATGGCCGATCTCGAAGCGCGCGTCGCCAAGCGCGCCGGGGAGCTTCGGGCGATGCTCGATGGCGAAATTGCGAAGCTTGCCGGCTATGGCAAGACGCTGGAGGGACTCGACTCCGAGAGTCGTCTGGTGGTGGGCCAAGTGGCCATGCGAAATTTCCAGCTCGTGCGCGACCGGCTCAAGAACATCGTGCTGCGCGCGGACGTAGGCGTCACCGAAGAGGCGTGGGAGTTGCGCGAAGAGCAGCTCACCCGCGTGCGCAACCTCCAGCTCGAGCGCAGTCGCTCCGAACAGCAGCTCAACGAAGAGCTGCGCGAGGTGCTCGACGACATGGGCGAAGCCGACAAACCCTCGGGTCACCAGCCGGGGATGCAGAAGTGACAGGGCCAATCATGAATCGCACAGGACAGGGGACGGGAGGTTCGGTACGATCGCGGCGTGCGCTCATCGGGAGGCGAGCGTCGTTGCGCCGGCTGTTCCTCG
>DASWDH010000289.1:0-11564 GCA_036395495.1 Polyangiaceae bacterium | reverse complement strand
ATATCATTGCTATTTCAACGGGGCTCGTGGTGGCGTGGATTGACGATTCGAGCGCGGCCACCGGTCCGGACATCAAGTACCGAACGTTCGGGTTCGACCTCGCACCGACGTCGAACGAATTGTCGCTGGCCGACACGGTAGCGAACGAAGGGGACGTCGCTCTTGCGCGGTGGGGCTCCGGTTGGGCAGCCGCCTGGCGCGCCGGCAACGACGGTCTCGAAACGATCGAGATCAAGTCGGGATCGACGAGATGGACCACAGGGCCGTTCTTACCCGGACCCGTTGGATCGGCGCCGGGCATTGCCGAGCTCGACGAGACTCACCTGCTCGTCGTCTATGCCGAGGGGGCCGACCCAGCCGAAACCGGCGTGGCAAACAACTCGAAGCTGCGCGCCGCTGTCGTTGATCTTGGCGCGCCTGGAACCGTGACGAGCGTCGACGTCCCCGCGCAGGTTTCCGCGTCGGCAGGACTAGCGCAGGATCAACCGAACGCGGTCACCTTGGGAAAGCATTTCTTCGTGTCGTGGCGTACTGCGTCGGCGCTCGCCAACGCACAGGGCGAAGAGCTGTGGCTGAAGGAGCTCGGCTGGAATGGCACGTCGCTCGACCTCGGCGGCGTCGAGCGACCGTTGCCCCGTTCGCCCACGCATCGAGCTGGCGATCAACGTCATCCCGCTCTCGCCCCCGGGCCGCTCGCCCCCGTGGGGGAGCAGCTCGTTATCGCTTTCGACGACCTGGGCGGCTCATTCGGCACTGCAGAACGCAATGGCGACGTGGTGACCGAATCGCTGCCGGTGCCGATCGTTCGTCTGCCCGACCCGCCGTGATTCAGCGCGGTGGTCCTTCCGAAACGCCGTGGCCGCCCTCGATGTGAGCCACCGAGAGGAGGGCGCCGCGTTGTTGGAAGCCCCCCGCGAAAGGGTGCTCGCGCATGAACATGGGCGTATCGAGATCGACGTAGGAGAAGCCGCCCAGGCCCGCGGCGAGGTGGGCGGAGAAGCTCATGGCCAAAATGCTCTCCAGCATGCCGCCGATCATGAGCTTGATGCCGGCTGCCCTCGCCACGTGCCAGATCGCGATGGCTTCGACGACGCCGCTCTTCATCGGCTTGATATTGACAGCTTGCAATGCGTCCTCCCGCAGCAGGCGAATGACGTCCCTCGCGCTGCGCACCGATTCGTCGGCGCATAGGAGCACGGGCAAAGGGCGCGGCGCGTGCGCGAGCTCGAGCCAGTCTTCGGGATCGACCGGTTGCTCGAACAACGCGAGAGGCACTTTCATCTGCTCGAGCAGCCCGATGAAAGACGCCGCTTGCGGCGGCGTGTAGCCGCCGTTGGCATCAGCAAGGAGCGTCGCGTGAGGCGCCGCTTGATGCACGGCTCGCAAGCGTTCGGCATCCTCTTCGGGCGAGTGTGCGCCGACCTTCACCTTGAGCGTGGTGAGCCCCCGCGCCACGACGGCCGACGCCGCCCGCGCGGCATCGGCGGCCGTGCCTGCCGTGATCGTCATGTCCGTCGACAGCTCCGTCCCGGCTCCGCCGAAGAAGACCCAGAGCGGCAGCTGAAGGTGGCGCGTCAGAGCGTCGAGGATCGCGATCTCGACGGCGCACCGCGCCGCGGCTTCCGAAGGAACTTCTTGCAAGAGGCGGCTCGCGATCGGGCGATACGCTCTCGCATCCTGACCGACGAGCCACGCTCTCACCGACGCGATGGCCATGAGGCTGCCCTGTTGCGTTTCGCCGCTCACCTCGGTGAAAGGAGCGGCTTCCCCGAGCCCCACGGTGCCGTCGGCAAGCTCGACCCGGACGAGCACATTGGCGGCGACCGCTGGTGCGCCTTTGGCGATGGCGAATGGCTCGGTCAGGGCGAGGTTCATCTCGCTCGCCTCGAGGGAAGTGATGGTCGTTGCATTCATGGGCGGATTTCAGGCGCTCGCGTTCAGGGCCGGCGCGATCTTCTTTCGCGGCTCCTTCCTCGTGCGGCGCAGGAGCTGCGCCAGAAAATGACCTGTATAAGAGCCTTCGGCTGCCGCGACTTCTTCCGGCGTACCCTCGGCGATGACCCGCCCTCCCTGATCGCCCCCCTCGGGCCCGAGATCGATGACGTAATCGGCACACTTGATGACGTCGAGATTGTGCTCGATCACGATCACGGTGTTACCCGCTTCGACGAGCCGAGCGAGAACGATCAAGAGCTTTTTGATGTCCTCGAAGTGAAGACCGGTCGTCGGCTCGTCGAGCACGTAGAGAGTACGCCCCGTCTGGCTCTTGCCGAGCTCGCGACTCAGCTTCACCCGCTGCGCTTCGCCGCCGCTCATCGTCGGTGCGGTTTGGCCGATCTTCATGTAGCCGAGCCCCACCTCGCGCAGCGTCTCGAGAATGCGGTGCAGAGCGACGTGATGACGAAAGAGCTCGGCGCACTCGTCCACGCTGGCGTCGAGAATGTCGGCGATGTTCTTTCCTTTGAAGCGCACCGCAAGTGTCTGAGCGTTGTAGCGCTTGCCCCCGCACACCTCGCAGGGCACGTAAACATCGGCCAGAAAATGCATCTCCACCTTGACGACGCCGTCGCCGCTGCACGCTTCGCAGCGGCCGCCTTTGACGTTGAAGCTGAAGCGCCCGGCGGTGTAGCCGCGCGCGCGCGCGTCGGGTAGCTGGGCGAAGACTTCACGGATTTGATCGAAGGCTTTGGTGTAGGTGCCGGGGTTGGACCGCGGAGTCCGTCCAATCGGCTTTTGATCGATGGCGATGACCTTGTCGAGGTGCTCGAGGCCGTCGATTCGACGATGAGTGCCGACCGGCTCGGTGCTGCCATGAAGGTGGCGCGCCAGCGCCGGCAGCAAAATGGCATTCACCAACGAGCTCTTGCCGGCCCCGCTCACGCCGGTCACCGCGGTGAGCACACCGACCGGAAAGCGCACGTCGATGTTCTTGAGGTTGTTTTCGCGAGCCCCGCGGATGACGATCCCCGCGCGCGGCTTGCGCCGGGCGTCGGCGGCTGGCAGCGGAATGCTGTTGCGGCCAGAGAGGTACGCCCCGGTGAGGCTGGTGGGATGTCGCACCAGATCTTCCGGCGCGCCGCTGAAGATGACTTCGCCGCCGAGGTGACCTGCGCCTGGGCCGAAGTCCACGACGTGATCGGCGGCGCGAATCGTCTCTTCGTCGTGTTCGACGACGAGGACGGTGTTGCCGAGGTCGCGCAGCCGGCGCAAGGTTTCGATGAGACGCCGGTTGTCGCGTTGATGCAGTCCGATGCTCGGCTCGTCGAGAACGTAAATGACGCCGCTGAGCTCGCTCCCGAGCTGGCTCGCCAAGCGGATCCGCTGCGCCTCGCCGCCGCTCAGGCTCGGTCCCGAACGATCGAGCGTGAGGTAATCGAGCCCGACGTTGAGCAAGAAGAAAAGACGGCTGCGGATCTCGGAAAGCGCACCTTCGGCGATCCGCTTTTCGGACGGGGAGAGCGGCACGTCGGCGAGGTGCTCGTAACAGGTCCGCACCGTCATGGCGGTGACTTCGGCGATCCCCTTGCCGAAGGCTCGAACCGAGAGGCTCTCGGGGCGCAGCCTCGTCTTGCCGCAACTGTCGCAAGGCTGTTCGCTCATGAACTTGCGATATTGCTCGCGCGCGGCGTCGGAGCTCGTTTGCTGGAAGCGACGCATGAGGTTGGGGATCACCCCCTGGTAGCGCATGCCCCACGTCCCGTGGCTTTCGGTTCCCTCCTTGCCCCAGGTCACCGCGATTTTTCGCCCACCGAGCCCGTAAAGAACCATGTGCTGTTTCTTCTTGCCGAGCTTGCGCCACGGAGTATCGAGGTCCACCCGGCAGGCCTTGGCCACGGCGTCGGCGATGCGAAAGACCCATCCCTCGCCCCGGGCCATGGCCGTAGCCCAAGGGGCGATAGCCCCCTCTCGGATCGTGAGCCCCTGGTCAGGCACCACGAGCGCCTCGTCCACTTCCTGTTTCGTCCCCAGCCCATTGCACCCCTGACACATTCCGAGCGGGCTATTGAAAGAAAAACTCTGCGGAGAAAGCTCGGGAAAACTATGCCCGCAGCAGGCTCTCTTCTCGCTGAACGCGAGCTCCTTGCCGTCACTGGTGGTGACCTTGAGCTCGCCGCCCCCCTCACGCAACGACAGTTCGATAGCTTCGCTGAGGCGAACGCGTTCGGACGCGCGCAGCGTGATGCGATCGACGACCAGCCAGATGGAGTGCTTTCGCTTCTTGTCGAGCGCCGGCGGCTCGTCCAAGTGGTGCATTTTCCTATCGACGACCACACGCGCGAAGCCGCGCGATCGGAGCTCGGCGAAGAGCTCGCGAAACTCACCTTTACGGTGTACGACCACGGGGGCCAGCAGCGTAACCAGGCTCTCTGCCTTCAGCCGGAGTACCTCGTTGGCGATTTCTTCCGAGGTCTGCGACTTGACGAGCTTGCCGCACAGGTGACAGTGCTGCTTGCCGAGCTTGGCGTAAAGCACGCGCAGGTAGTCGTAAACTTCGGTGATGGTGCCCACCGTCGAGCGTGGATTGGCCGAAGCGGATTTTTGCTCGATCGCGATGGTCGGGGAGAGACCGCGCAAATGGTCGACGCGGGGCCTCTCGAGCTGGCCCAAGAACTGCCGGGCATAGGCGCTCAGCGTTTCGACGTAGCGGCGCTGCCCTTCGGCGTAGAGCGTGTCGAAGGCAAGGCTCGACTTGCCCGAGCCGCTCACCCCGGTGAAGACGACGAGCTTGCGTTTCGGCACTTCGAGCCGCTCCACGTTGAGGTTGTGCTCCCTCGAGCCGAGCACTTCGATGAAGTCGGGGTCGCGTGCGGCGGAGTGCGAGGGTGGAACGCTCGACATGGGCCATGAGGCATACTGCACGGCGCCGGTTTCGCAACGCGAACCGCCCAAGCCCGCTAAAGTAGGGCGACCACCATGAACCTCAAGCTCGTTCGCAAGCGCAATCTTTCCACATTTCGCAAGATCGCCATCGGCACTTGGCGTACGGCTTACGATCCCTCCGTTTACGGCACGCTGGACCTCCGAATGGATCATGCGCTCGAGTACATCGCAAGCTTTCGAGCCAAGACCGGGCGACGGGCCACGGTCAGCCACCTGGTCGCCAAAGCGGCCGCAGCGGCGCTACGGGAGACACCGGACTCCAACGCCATTCTTCGCTTCCAGCGCGTCTACCTTCGCCAAGACGTCGGCGTCTTCTTCCAGGTCGCCATCACGAAGGCGGGGTCGGATGCCATCGATCTTTCCGGTTTCGTCATCCACGACGCCGACAAGAAGTCGCTGGTCGCCATCTGCGACGAGATCGAGCAGAAAGTCCAGCTCGTCCGCACGCGAAAAGACCCGGGGCTCGAGCGCACCCGAACGATGGTCGAGCGGGTGCCCGGCTTCTTGATGCACCGGACGCTGCAAACGCTCTCGTTTTTCGCGTATACGTTGAACCTCGACCTGCGGTCCTTCGGTATTCCGAAGGACGCGTTCGGAAGCGTCATGGTCACCAACATCGGATCGCTCGGATTGGATATGGCCTACGTGCCTCTGGTACCCTATTCACGCGTTCCCATTCTTCTCGCGACCGGCACGGTCAAGGACGCGCCAGTCGTGGAGGGAGGATCGGTCAAGGTGGGCAAGGTCATGAAGGTGAATGTCACCTTCGATCATCGCTTCATCGACGGTGTTCACGCGGCCCACATGGCAGCCAAGCTTCGTGCTTGGATCGAGCACCCTTTCAAACACTTCGATTCACTCGATTCGCCACAGCCGAACGCGAGCTAGTCGCATGCACCCCGATCTGCTGACGCTCAGAACCCGTCTCAAGGAGCACGCCGACCTCGAGTCGGCGGCCGCCCTTCTTCGCTGGGATCAAATGACGTACATGCCTCCCGGCGGTGCCGAGGCTCGAGGGCGGCAGCTTGCCACGCTCGACCGCCTTTCCCACGACCGCATAGCCGACCCCGAGATTGGACGTCTGCTCGATCGGTTGGAAGCGATTTTCCAGCACCAGAGCGCGGACTCCGACGAGGCGCGCCTGCTGCGGGTGACGCGCCGTGACCACGAGCGGGCCGTTCGCGTTCCAGCCGACTTCGTGAGCGCGTTCGCCAATCATCGAGCCGAGAGCTACGAAGTTTGGACCAAGGCCCGCCCCTCCAACGACTTCGCCACCGTTCGACCCCTCTTGGAAAAGACGGTGGAGCTCAGCCGAAGGTACGCGAGCTTTTTCGCGCCGTACGAGCACGTGGCCGATCCGCTCATCGACGACGCCGACCCCGGCATGAAGGCCGCGACGGTGCGGGCGCTGTTCGCCGAGCTACGCGCCGAGCTCGTTCCGCTCGTACGTCGCATGACCGCCGAGCCGCCGGCCGACGATACCTGCTTGCGCCAGAAATTCGCGGAGGAGAAGCAGCTTGCCTTTGGGAAGCTGCTTGCCGAACGGTTCGGCTACGACTTTTCCCGCGGGCGACAGGACAAGACCCACCATCCTTTCATGACCAAGTTCTCTTCGGGCGACGTGCGCATCACGACGCGCGTACGCGAGGACGACCTTTCCGAGGCACTCTTCAGCACGCTGCACGAAGCGGGGCACGCGATCTACGAGCAGAACGTCGACAGCTCGTTCGATGCGACCCCGCTCGGGCACGGAGCCTCGGCTGGCGTGCACGAAAGCCAGTCGCGGCTGTGGGAGAACCTGGTTGGCCGGAGCCGAGGCTTCTGGGAGGCGTTTTACCCGCGGCTGCAGAGCTCATTCCCGGGCGAGCTCGGCGCGATATCGCTCGACACGTTCTATCGCGCCATCAACAAAGTCGAGCGGTCTCTCATCCGAACCAACGCCGACGAAGTGACCTACGGGCTGCACGTGATCCTGCGCTTCGATTTCGAGCTCGATCTTCTGGAAGGAAAGCTCCAGGTCGCCGATCTACCCGAGGCGTGGCGCGAGCGCTTTCGCGCCGATTTCGGCATCATTCCCGAAACCGATTCCGACGGTGTGCTCCAGGATGTTCACTGGTACGACGGCTTCGTCGGAGGGGCGTTCCAGTGCTACGCGCTCGGAAATCTCATGAGCGCGCAGTTTTTCGGCGCGGCGGTGGGTGCCCATCCGGAGATCACTCGCGAGATAGCGAGCGGACGGTTCGACACGTTGCGTGGTTGGCTGAGGGAGAAGGTCTACCGGCATGGCCGTAAGCTTCTTCCGGGCGAGCTCGTGGAGCGAGCGACGGGAAAGCCTCTCGGGATTGGGCCCTACATCGCTTATCTCAAATCGAAATACGGCGAGCTCTATCGTCTCGACGAGCCTTAGACCCAGCCTCAACGAGAAGCGTCACCCCCGCGGGGCGCGCCCGCGTCGACGATCGTCGCTGGGTTCGGCGACGCGGGCGCGGCCTCCGGGATGCGAGGAAGGGGCGGATGCGTCGCGAACCACCAGCCAGCAATGGCGAACAGAGCGACCAGCGCCGTGAAGTTCAAGTAGCTCCTCATCGATTACCTCGTGCTCTCGGAAGGGGTGCTCGATGGTGGGGGAGGCCGGACGCCGGCGAGAAACCATACCGCGCGCGCCACCATGTCTTCTCCCTCGCGGGCTTGCCGATCTCCTTCGCGGATCAAGAGCGGCGCGGTGAGCTTGTGCGCCACGACGACGAACGAAACCGCAAAGGCGAGCAGCATCAGCGCATAAGTTTCGCTGGGGATGCCGATCGCGATGAGCGGATCTCTGCGCGGCACGATCGACCAGGTGACGATCGCCGGCACTGCAAGCGCCACCAGCACCGCCGCCGCCAACCGCGCGACGAGCATTGGGTTGTACGTACCCACCACCGCCATGAGGCTGACCGTGGTTCCCGCAAATCCGACGAGAATCGCCAAAACTTTGACCCAGCGGTGCAGGAAAACGAACAGCGCCGGTTTGCGAATCAGGTTCGCCTCACGCCAATCGAGCATGTGCTCCTCCGGTCGCGTTCATTTGCAAATTCTCGGCGGTAGGCTACCACGCGCGGCGAAAAAACGGGCATTCAACCGCTCGAGCTTTGATGCGCGCGGGCGATGAGGTCTTCGAACGTGGGGAGCGGCTCCGGCGACCAGCGCTTGCCGAATTCAACGAGCTCGCCGGTCCTCGGGTCGATCGGCAGATTGGCTTCGATCGGATAGTACTTGTTGTGCGCTTCGACGAGCGCGCGAAGCGACGAAACGGCACGTTTCAGCGCTGCTGGCGCCGCGCGGGGATCGAGACGCGCTTGCGTCTTCTCTTCGTGAGCACGGATCGCGCTTACGATCGATGTCTCGAGATCTTCGATCTTTCTGCGTCGCAACATGTAGGCCGGCGGCCCGCCTACGAGGGCGCGAATACGCTCGGCGGTGCTCACGCTGAAGTTGCGCTGGTAGATCGTCGCGTCGCGCCGGGGAGGGGACTTCCTCTCCATCGGCTTCACCGCCGAAGCCGGGCGCAAATGAAGACATCTCCATGGGGCATCGTGTCGAGCCTAGCATTCAGGGCTGACTCGGGCGCTCGGTTCCGGAAGCGTCAGCTTCACCGAAGTCAAGCTGCTGGCAACGACTTCGTGATCGGTCCGCGCGATCCGGCCGTCGGGATGAACAGCGGCCAGGGTGAGCCGCCCCGCTGGAATGCCCGACCATTCGAAGGATCCCGTTGCATCGAGCACGGTGTGGAATGGGTGAGCTACGACGATGAGCTGGGCCTGCTCGCCCGAGCGTTCGTGCACGGCGCAGCGGAGCTTGACGATACCTTGGCCTCGGCGGACCTGCGACGCGCTGAAAGCTCCCGAGCTCTGCAACGGAAGGTTGAAGAGATCGGAATCACCCTGGCTCGCGATGAGGGTGTGGAGCTTGCCGTCGATCGAGTGCGCGCGCACTTCCTCCTTGAGCTCGGCAACCGAAACGAGCGGTTCGATGGCCCCCATCCGCACGGAAAACGACGGACCGGTGGGTGCTGGCGAGAAGGCGTATCCTTCCAGGCTTGATTCGACGAATGCCACGGCCCCGGCCAGAGAAGGCCCAGTCTCATCGATGACCGTGCCCGCGATCGAGCCCGCCTGGTCAGGCGACACGAGGCGCGCGGGCGCGAGCGGCGCGGGGGCGTCGGGAAAAGGGGGAACGTTCGCCGTGGGGTGTGGGGGCGGCTTGGAGAACATCCAAACCGTGTGTGCGATCAGGTACGTCAGAGCGAACTTCCAGCACGCCACTTCCAGCGTGCCGAGCGCGAGCGCGCGAACCGCGAGCTTGCGTGTGTAAGCAAGGACGGCTGCGACCACCAAAGGAATGGCCAGATAGCTGTAGCCAATCGCGGCGTCGAGCTGCCATCGATGTCGCCAGAAAGGCCCTTGATGGAGGAAGAAGACAGCCAGCGAAATCCCCAGGCACAGAACGAGCTCGCGACGCGACAGCGCCGGGGACTTCGGGGAAGAACCGACGCTGGAACCTGAGGCATCCATTGAGGCGCGGGCGAGGGGTGGAGGCTCGCCAGCATCGAAGTACTTCGCCAGCGTCAAAATAGCAAGGGCCCAAGGCGCTCGCAGGGCGTTCGGTACAGCTCACTGCGTTCTGCCGGTCAGCTCAGTCGTGCTGCTTGCCGCGTGATGATAAACGCTGGGTCCATCCGCGAAATTGCTCTCATGGGGCGAGCGGGCCGCCTTCCCTCAATTCGGCGCCGCGTTCGGTATCTACGAGGCTCGGACGCAACCGTGCAGCCTGATCCAGCTGGTTGAACGCTTTCGAGCTCGCCGCTGAGCGAATAGAGTAGTAGGAGGCATTAAATGAGCGCGATTTACTTGGCGCTAGTACCGGTGGCGAGCGTCTTGGTAGGCGCGGTCCTCCAATATTGGTTCTCGCGTGCGGCGGAAACGCGGAAGGAACTGCGTGCGCTTCGACGCCAAGCATACGTCGATTATCTGCGTTCGGTTACTGCCGTGGCTCGGGCGAACGACGTTCACGCGCGGCGCGATGCCCTTGTTCCGCTTACCGATGCGAAGGCGCGTATCGCGGTCTATGGCGGGAGCAAAGTCGTAGCCGCACTCGCACGGTTCGAGAAGGTTGGCCCTTTGCTTCTTGGCGACAGTGGGATGTCCGCCTTCGTGGAGCTCGCGTCCGCCATGCGAGAGGGCGAGCCCGCGATCCACCAAGATCTTCGGCTCGTGCTCTTCGGTCCTGACAGGATCCCGCTCGGCGTCAACGCTAAGAGTGTTGACTCGGATCTTGCCCGGAACAACAGTCGGGACTGAACACGGCATAGCGGCCCAGCCAGGCTCTCTATGAGCACGCTGCTGTTCTATGATGCGAAACTCGAGCAATATGCTTTCAGTCCTGGTACATACCACCCGCAATCCAACTGACGGCGAGTAACGGATGCTAACGTATGATACGGATTCCGCTCGTTCATCGCGCCAGCCTTTTCGGGGCGGCGACCGTACACGCTCGAGAGCAAGGGCATGGGCCAGCGCGCTGTGCTGTTGCATGATTGCCTCCGTGGCGAACGCCGCCGAGCCCACGAAGACTGAGATAGCCGTCGCTCGCGGCTTTTTTGACCAGGCGGTTGCTGCCGAACATGAAGGACGCTGGCGCGAGGCTGCCGAGAATCTTGAAAAGGCGATCGCCATCAAGGAAACGGCCGGGCTCCGATATCACCTCGGTTTTGCGAAGGAGAACCAAGGCCTGCTGGTCGAGGCCATGATTGAGTATGAGCGAGCCGCAGGTCTGGTTCGTTCCGGCGTAAGCACTGAAGATGTCGAGCGCTTCCTCGCCCCAAAACTCGCGGAAGTTCGGAAGCGAGTGCCCAGACTTACGGTCCAGATTCCACCGGACGTCAAGGATGCGGAGCTGCGAATCGACGGCGTGCCTGTCAAGCGTGAACTGCTGGGAACGCCGCTACCACTCAATCCAGGCACCCATGCGCTCGTCGTGTTCGCGCCAGGCCGGCGCCCCTTCCACATGCAGGTGAGCCTCGGCGAGGGGAGCGCTGTGAGTCAGGCAGCTGAGCTCGTGCCTGATTCCATCTCGCAGGTCGGTCCGGTGCAGGTCGCCTCGACCAATGCAATCGATCAGACCCAGACGGGCGTCGGCAGGGAATCCAATCCAGCACGTACCTGGACTCTAATCGGGGAAGGCGCGATCGCCACGACCGGCCTGGCAATTGGGTTCGGTTACCTGATTGCCTCCAGGTCAGCGCAAGACGACCTCGATGAGGCTCATGCGCATATTGATTCAGCGATAGGGGCGACTTGCAAGATGCCGACGCCGGAAATCCAAGCCGATTGCGACACGCTTGCCACGCACTTCGCTGATCCCGCACGTAAACAAGACGTGGCTACTGCAGGATTCGTTGTAGCCGGAGTCGCCGCGGTGGCATTCGCGACGACATGGTTCGTCTGGAAGTCTGGGAACCGATTCGCCCTCTCCGCAACGCCTGTCGTTGGCGCTCGTGAGCGGTCGCTATCCCTGACTTGGAGGTACTGAGAACGTGAAACGATTTGCGGCTTGCGCAGTGCTTCTGGCCTGTTCCGGATGCCGTGAATACACCGCAACGTGCGAGGATTTGCGAACTTGCGATGTTCCGCCGAAGGACGCCA
>DASWDH010000288.1:0-11316 GCA_036395495.1 Polyangiaceae bacterium | reverse complement strand
GCCATGCACCTCAGGGGTGCCGCCTTCGATACTTACGACGGTCGGAGTTGGTCGCGCAGCCCGATTCAGCAGGAGCTGCCCACGCGCGATGGCGGAATTCTTTGGCTGCGTCGTGCGCCGGACGCTTCGCGCGATCGGGTTTGGCACGTCGATCTCGAGCCCATCGACCCGCCGGTGCTGTTCGCGCCACTCAGTGCCGTCGCGCTTCAAGTGCGCCAGCGAGGCGACCCCGTCCTCAACCCGCGGCTCGAGATCCGCTCCGAACCGGAAGGAGCTTTCCGCTACACCGGATCGGACGAGCGGGGGGTTCGCTACGACATCTACATCGGCAGCGAACCGGAGGTGGCCGCAGAGCCCCTCTCGCGCGCCGACGAAGAGCGCTACACGTCGCTTCCGCGTAACATCAGCGATCGGGTGAGGAAGTTCGCGCAACACATCGTGAACGAAACCAGTACGCCGTTCGAAAAGGCCCACGCAATCGAGAGTTTTCTACGTCGAAACTTCACCTACGATCTCGACTCGCCGGCCGGGCGCTCGCAAGACCCGCTCGATGATTTTCTGTTCTCCTCCAAAAAGGGGCACTGCGAGTTTTACTCCACGGCGATGGTGGTGCTGCTGCGCGAGCTCAAGGTGCCCGCACGCAACGTCACCGGATTCATCGGAGGGTCCTACAACCGATTTGGTCGCTACTACGCGGTGAGGCAAGGCGATGCGCATTCCTGGGTGGAAGCGTACCTGCCCGAGCGCGGATGGCAGACATTCGATCCGACTCCGCCCGCCGATGCCGCGCCACGTAGTGAGCTGTCCGGGATGCTCGCGTTCTTGCGCGACGTCATCGAGGCAACGGGGCAACGCTGGGATCGTTACGTCGTCGGCTATGACCTGCGCCAGCAGGTTTATCTGTTCGAATCAATTTCGCGCTACAGCTCGCTGCACGTCTCGCCTGGTTTCGTGCGCACGAGGCTGCTCCAGATCTCGGCGGGCGCGATCGTGCTGACTGGCGTCATTTACGCCGTTTGGCGGCGCAAGAGAGCGCGAGGCAAGGGCCCGCCACCGGTCCTCGACAACCGGACCCGTGAGCGCATGCTGGCGACCGCACTGTATGAGCTGCTCGAATCGGCCATGAACGCCCAAGGCATCGCACGGGGCGCCAGCACGCCGCCGCTGCGCCACGCCCAACTGCTGCTGCGTCTCGGGCACCCCCTCGCCGAGGAGGTGCTCCAGCTGACGCAGCTCTACCTCGACGCCCGATTCGGCGGAGTGTCGATCACCGACGACGCGAAACGGACGTTCGAAGTTCGGGTGAAGAAAGTGCGCGCCGTTCGCGCCATCGCAGCCGCGCCGGCGGCGTGACGAGAGCTAGCACTCCTCCGTCGCGAGTTTCTCGCTGCCAGATCGATCATCGAAGTGGCAATTCGCCCACTCAAACTGACCGGACAGGCGCAACCTTGCTTGGCAAAGCGGACTGGCACCGCCTTGCGGTGGCGACGTAGTGCTAGATCGCGCGCAAACGCCGGTTGAGCAAAATTTCGACCGACTCGCGGTCGGCGCCGCCCGGGCGGGCTACACCGTAGAAGCTGCCCGGCGTGGGCCGAGCGCGCCGCGCATCGAACTCGAGGTCGGCCTCGCCCGGCTCGACCCATGCCACGACGACGCCTTGCCTCGTGCCCGGCCCCTTTTTCTCGCCGAGCTCGATGAGATCGATGCGAATCCCCTCGACCAGGTCGGCTGCGGTGACCGTGCGCTGGGCCGACCCACGCGGCCGAACTGAGGCAGGAATGTCAGTGTCCGTGACACGACCGTCGTATGACTGCACGATCAGGCGGTAACGTCCCCCGCTCGCTAGCACCTGAGGAGGCAACTTGATTTCGGCACGAACCGTCTCGGCGTGAGCCACGCCAAGAGAAGTGGCGGCCACGAGGGCGAGCCAGGAGGCCGATTCTGCGACCTGCCTGCGCTTCGACTTGGGCCCGTTGGGCTTCGCCATCTTCGATTCAACCTTTCGAGGTTCGACTTTGTTTCGGGGGCCAGAGTTCCGGCACTGTCCGCTTCGTCAGGTGAAGCAACGGTTGTGCCAGAGCGGCTGCCCGCCGCTCACGACCAACCTCGCGCAGGCGTTTTGCCGGCAAAATCTGCGGGAGGGCTAGCGCCTGGCCCTGTTCAATGTATCGGTCAGCCAGCGCACGGTTTGCGCACAAACTGAGTCCGAGGCGACACGGTTTCCGTCACGCCGGTAGGGACCGGCGGCCAACGCCAGATCGCGACCCAATCGTGCGAGGGCCAACGGTCCGAGAGCGCTTCGCTCGGTGCAGACGTGGTTCGGCGTGACCTGGCCAGACTTCATTGTCGGCGCCAACGCCTTGAAAGCTTCGCGTGCCTCGCCGTCGCCCCCCTGCCCATCTCGATCGAAACGGATATGCCACATCAGCGCCAGAGGGGTGCCCGCCTTCACCCGCCCCACCCGTGGTCGTGTTCCGGCCGCCGCCGAGGGGGAACCTTGAAACAGAACGGCGCGGTCGGCGGCCCAACCGCTCGCCACGGCGGCGGCCAGCTTCTTCGAAATCCAGTCCTCGATGACGATTCGCAGGCCTTCTTCGCCGAAGACATCGCTATAGAGCAACGACCAGCCAGCCCCCGGCGCCGGAGGGGTTGGCAAGGATTCGGCGGCCTCGCGAGCGTCGTACTTGTCGAGGTGGAGCAGCTGTTCGGTCGTTTCGGGAGGGCGGCGCCACACCTCATCGACGGCTGACCAACCTCCGCTGTCCGCGCCAGCACCGGCGAGACCACGGCGCCGGAGCGCATGAACGAACAGCACCCCGTCGACATAAGGGGCCACCAAGGAAGCGCGCAGCACCTTGGGAACCGACGCACTTTCGGGACTCGATCCCATCGAGCCCTCGACCTCCGCCACGAAGACGTCATCGGGCACGTCGACCGCACGCCGATGGACCGCCGCCAGCATGAGATCCATCATCGCGCTCGTGGCGTCGCCTTCGGCGAGCCCCTGGAGCGCACTCTCCCGATCGTTGGCCTCGGGCTTGTAGGTGAGACGCGACCCCAGATCGAAGTATTGATCTTGGAGCGCATGCACGAGCTCGTGGGCGAGAGTCGCGTCGGCCGCGCGATCGTCGAGATCGCTGGCGAGGTACATTTTCTTGTCGCGTGGCTCGTAAAAGCCGGCGAGTTGCGACTCGAGCAACCGAAAGGCACCCTCTTCGTAATCGAAATCGGGAGGAACCAGCCCGAGCCCCACGAGCATCTCCCCCTGATTGCGAATGACGTCACGAGGGATTTCGCGTGCTACGTGCTCGCGCACGCTGGCGATGAGCGATGAGCGGTCGAGCTCGCGCGCTTCGACGGCTGCGCGCGGTTGCAAGTGACGAACGGCGGCGACGCGATTCAAGAAATCAGCGACCCTGCGTTGGACGCTCGCTTCCGCCGGCACCGCCGCGGGGACCGGATCGGGAGGAACCGAGGACGCGCGCGCCGCCGGAACGCTCGACGACGGCCGCGCCGAAGCACACGCACTGGCCAGAAGTAAGCACGCGAAGTGGAGGCGCTTCACGTGGCAGCCGACGCCCGAAAACCCAGCGCCCCGTCCGCGCGTAGCGCGGCGATCGCTTGAGCGTAATCGGGCTGGTCGTAGATGGCCGACCCCGCGACCAAGACGCGCGCTCCCGCCTCGACGACACGACGTGCGGTGCCGGCGGCGACGCCGCCGTCGACCTCCAACGAGATTTCACGACCGCGAGCATCGATCATCGCGCGGATGGCTCGGATTTTCGGGAGGACCTCGGGCATGAAGGCTTGGCCCGAAAACCCCGGGTTGACGCTCATCACCAGCACCAAGTCGACCCGATCGAGCACGTACTCGAGGGCTTCCGGTGGCGTGTGAGGATTCAAGACCACCCCCGCCTTCTTGCCGAGCGAGCGGATGTGCTGGAGCGTTCGGGCCAGGTGGTAGGAAGGCTCGACGTGGACACTGAGAATATCTGCTCCTGCTTCAGCAAAGGCATCGACGTACCGCTCGGGCTCGACGATCATCAGATGAACGTCGATGGGCAGCTGCGTCGCCTTACGAACGGCGCGCACGACGACCGGGCCCATGGTGATGTTGGGCACAAAACGGCCGTCCATCACGTCGACATGGATCCAGTCTGCACCTCCAGTTTCGACCGCACGCACTTCGCGCGCGAGCTCACCGAAGTCGGCGGACAGAATCGATGGCGCAATCTTCAGCGGGCTGGCATCGGTCGGCATCGTAGATTCACCTACCATGGTGCTCGTGTTGCGCTAAGCCCATGCCGCGTATCGATGCCGGCGTCCACAATCCTGATTAGCAGTGCTTCGCCAACCTTGTCGGAGTCGGCGAGGCTTTCGGCCCGCTTGCGCTGGAATTCCGGGCTGGTCGACAGACCTACCACGCGTTGTCGTCTGGCAGGGAGCGATGCGGAAGAGTAGTGTAGCCCCCCGATGGTGACACGCCCCCTCGAGAAACGGGATTACGACCTCATCGTCCAAGTCATCGATCGATGGTGGGGAGGTCCGACGAGTGCCCTGGCGCACCCGATCTTTTTCTACGAGCTCGGAGACATGGCTCGCATCGTCGAGGACAATGGGGTCATGGTCGGCTTTTTGCTTGGATTCATCGCGAAATCCAAACAAGTAGGCGACGTTGGCTACGTCCATTTGGTCGGAATTCATCCCGACTACCGCCGGCGAGGTGTCGGGCGCCTGCTGTATCGGGCGTTCGAGCAAGATTGTCGAAAAGCTGGTGCTACCCGCATGAAGGCCATCACGACGCTTGGCAACGAAGGTTCACAGCTTTTTCACCAAGTGCTCGGATGGGACATGGTCGAGATTGAAGATTACGCAGGACCCGGGCGGCCGCGGATCGTTTTCACGAAAGAGTTTTCTCGCGAGACTCCCACCCAAACTTGATGCGTATGGAAACGCGAGCAACTCCTCTGCCTCCGTCGGATCGCATCACGACCCTCGAGCTGCGGGAGATTGGGCTCTTCGGCGGGTTGAGCGACGAAGTCTTGCAGTATCTGACCTCGACCCTCAAGGTTCTCAATCGAGGCACAGACGACGTGATCTTCCGCGAAGGCGATCAGGCGCGAGAGTTTTACGTGCTCTTGCGCGGTGAAGTGGAAATTTTCAAGTTGCTCAAGCGCGGCCTCGAAGCACGCCTGGCCACGCTGACGCCCGGACATTGGTTCGGTGAGATGTCGGTGCTCGACGTTCAGCCGCGCTCGGCCAGCGTGCGGGCTCTCGTGCCGTGTCGGTTGCTCGTCGTGACGGCGCGCGATCTCGACGCACTCTATCGACGCGATCTCAAATCGTACACGCTTCTCGTTCTCAACGTCGCCCGCGAGCTGGCTCGGCGGCTGCGGTTGGTCGACGAGCTCGTAGCCGACTTCATTGGAAGCGTGCGCAACGAGCATATTGGATACGGCTGATCGCGCACCTACTCTCGAGCATCGATCGCAACATCTTCGGCGGCACCGACATCGGTAGTCGCATCGCCGTCTCCCACCGGGCTATCCGCCGCCGACGCCGCGTCGCTGGCGGCATCGACTCCGGGCGTGACCCCCGCGTCGAACGAGGAGGACCCGCCCGCTCCCCCAGCCCCTCCGGCGCCTCCGGTGCCCGAAGCGCCCGCTGCACCGCTGCCGGTTTCACCCGTCGTCCCGGCACCACTACCGGTGACGCTTCCCGTCGTCGTGCTCGTCTGCGTCGTGCCGGGCGGATTGCCAATCCCGCTCGAGCTAGGCGGCTCGGGCTGCGGGTTCAGCGAGCAGGAAGCGGCCACTGCGAACTCGAAGAGGACGCAAAGAAGCGCGAATTTCTGTCGACGCGTACCGCGCATGTGATGTCAGCCTAGCATTGGCGCACGCAGGCGGACGACGCGCTTCGCAGTCCCGTTTTCTGGCACAATGTGAGCCAGTCACGACGAGCGTGCCGTGGTCGCCTCATGATTCAGTCGGGCCCTCCGTCGAGGTCCGCGCCACCCTCCGCACCCACTTCGACGTTCGGTCCACCATCGGGCGCGCCGGCCTCCCCGCCTTCCAACCCCGCATCCCGACTAGCGTCGGCCGTGCCTGCATCCGTCGGGGTGCCGGCATCGGTGCCGGGCGCCTGCGCATCGCCGAATTCTCCAGCGTTTCCGCCGGGCCCGCCGAGCCCGCCCTCGCGTTCGCCGGACACCTGCGATCCACCGGTGCCCGAGCCCGTGGTCATTCCGCTGCCGCCCGCACCAGCGATTCTGTCGGCCTCCGGGGGCTCGGGCTGCGGATTGAGCACACACGCCAGCGTTCCGGCCAGAGCCAGCGCACCAACCCGCGCGGCGATTTTCCAGCGTGCCATGCCGCCTGGCATGGGAGACAGCATTTTCTGGGCCAACTCATAACCTGCGGGGGGTGTCGGTGCAACTATAGGGAACATCTGGAGCAGTCGTGCTAACCCGAGGCCCATATGGGCGAGACTGCCGCGCTCTCAGCTCGAGACGTGTCCAAGCGCGTGAGCGATGGCCGCTCGCGTCGCGAAGTGTTGCGCGGCATCAGCCTCGACATCGGTCGTGGCGAGCTCGTGCTCGTTCATGGCGTGAGCGGCAGCGGCAAGACGACCCTGCTGGCCGTGCTCGGGGGATTGCTGCTACCGACGTCCGGCGAGGTCTGGCTCGACGGCGAACCTATCTCACGGCTTCGCGACCACCAGCGGGCCGAGATCCGGCGCCGAAAGGTCGGCTATGTTTTTCAGGATTTCGGATTGATCGAGGGTATGAGCGTTCTCGACAACGTCCTTCTGCCACTCGTGCCGGCTGGGGCGGCGCTGCGCGACGCAGTCGCTCGCGCGCTCGCGCTGCTCGATAGGCTCGGCATCGGTAGGCTTGCGCGGGCCAGCGTGAGCGGCTTGTCGGGCGGCGAGCGCCAGCGTGTCGCCCTGGCGCGGGCATGGATCATCTCACCCTCCGTCCTCTTGCTCGACGAACCGACGGCGCACCTCGACAGCGAGCGCGCGCGCAACTTGATGGATGATTTGACGGCGCTGCGCGACGACGGAATGGCCGTCCTGATCGCCTCTCATGATCCTCGGCTTTGCGAGGATCGGCGCATGAGCAGGCAGCTCGAGCTGGACGGCGGTGCGATCCGATGACCCTCCTCGAACCGTGGGTGATGATGCGCCTCATGGCCGGCCTGGTCGCGACCCTGCTCTTCGCCTACGGCGCTTTCGTCGGCGCACGCATTCTCAAGTACGCTCACTTGGGGGCGGCGACAGAGGGCCAGCTGTCGCTCGAGCGGCAGTTCGAGCTGGCCGCCACGCTGGTGCGGTTTGCCGCGATGGTGCAGCTGCTCTCACTGCTGCTCTCGGTGCTCGCGGCAGACCGCCTTTCCGGCTCGATCCGCGGCGCCATGTGCGGCTATGGGGTCGTCGCTCAGAATCGATGGGGTTGGGTCTCCATCGGTGTGACGCTCGTCGTCAGCCTCGTCTCGGCCATCTTGCTACAGCTTCTTTTGCTCGACCGGAACGTTCGCGGCCTGGACTTGCTCCGGCCGCTCGCGTTTTTCTGCATCGCGCTCGCCCCCGCTGCCGCGTTCGATCTGGGCCTTGCTCTCGGTTGGCTCACGCGGCTCGATCTCACCGTCGTCGCCTCTTGTTGCTCGACGACGCTCGATGCCGCCCGACGCGAGGGCAACGAGTATTGGCAGGGGCCGCGGCTCCTCGCGACTTGGAGCGCGGTCGTCGGAGTTGCCCTCGCCATCGTTGCCGCGTTGCTCGCGAGGCGGCGCCCCGGGCGCGCACTCGTGGGCGTCGCGGGAGCGGTAAGCCTCGCTCTCGTGCCCGTTGCAATCGTCGCGGTCGTTCTCGAAGTCGCCCCGCACGTGTACGAAGTGCCTCAGCACCTCTGTCCTTTCTGTCTCTTCAAAGAGGATGCTTATTTCATAGGTTACCCTTTGTTCGCCGCCATTTTTCTCGCCGCGACCTGGGGACTCGGGGCCGGCGCGGCCGCCTTTGTCTCCACCGGAGAGCACGCGCGGAACGCGTTTCCAGCGTTTGCTCGCTCACGCATGGTCCGCCAGGCAGTGGCGTGGACCGTCGCGCTCGCGCTCGGTGCTGGGCCCGTCGCGCTGCATGCCGTCCATTCGCCAGGAGCTTCGCTCTTTCGATGAACCGACGAGGCGTTCTGGGGATCTGCGCGGGCATCATTGGGATCGCCGGATGCCATCGCCCACCCCGTTGCGCAACTTGCGGCATGAAGATCGACCCTCAGTCGGCGTGGGTGAGCTACCTCGAACGCGACGGAAAGGACCTCGCCTTCGATACGCCGCGCTGCGCCTTCAGCGCATGGCGCGCGGCGCACCGTCGCGACGCGAACGCGCGCTTTCGCGAATATTACTCGCAGGAGATGAAGCCAGCCGACGAGCTGCAGTTCGTGGCCGGCTCGGATATCGTGGGACCGATGGGCCCCGAACTCGTTCCGGTGGCGAAGGGTGCGAAGGCGCTCCAGTTTGCCGTCGATCACAATGGAGCTCCGCCCAAAGCAGCCGCCGAAATATTGCGAGAGAAATCACCGTGACCGGGCTCTCCGCCCGCATCGCGGCAGTTCGCGACCGGATCGAGCGCGCGGCCGCCGCGGCGCAGCGCGATCCGGCGACCGTGCAATTGCTCGCGGTCTCGAAACGTCACCCCGCCGGCACCGTGCGCGAGGCTTATGATCTCGGAATTCGCGCCTTCGGTGAAAATTACGCGCAAGAGCTGGTCTCCAAGGCGGACGAGGTGGGGCAGCTCGATGACATCGCTTGGCACATGATCGGTCACCTGCAGACCAACAAGGCGCGTCTTCTGGCTCCGGTGGTCGCGACGATCCACACGATCGATTCGACCTACGTCGCTTCCGAGCTCGGCAAGCGCGCCGCCAAGCTCGGCCGCAAAATCGCGGCCCTGATCGAGGTGAACGTCGCCAAAGATGCAGCGAAAAGCGGTTGCTCCCCCTCCGAGCTCGCATCGATCATCGAAGCGGTCCGGGCGTGCCCCGCGCTCACGTTGCGCGGGCTCATGACCATGCCCCCCTACACGGAAGATCCGACGGAGTCGCGACGGTTCTTCGCCGGTCTTCGCGCCCTCCGCACGCTGCATGGCGGGCCCGACCTGCTACCCGAACTTTCGATGGGGATGTCGCACGATCTCGAGGTCGCGATCGCCGAAGGGGCTACGATAGTACGAGTCGGCACCGCGATCTTCGGCGAGCGCCCCGCCTGAGCCATGGCCAAATCGAGAAGCAAGCCCCGCCGCGAAGAACCAACACTCTTCACGGCTGCCATGCGTCACGACCCAGCGGCCATCCGAGGAACCCCGCTTGCCGATCGGATGCGACCACGGTCTCTCGAAGAGCTCGTGGGCCAGCCGCATCTGGTCGGCGAGGGAAAGCTCCTCGGACGCGCGATCGCGGAGAACAGAATTCCCTCGATGATCCTCTGGGGCCCACCCGGCAGCGGCAAGACGACGATTGCCCATATCGTCGCGGAAACGAGCGCCCGCACCCACGGGGCGGATCTGACCAAGTTCGTTCCTTTCAGCGCCGTGCTCGGCGGCGTTCCCGAGCTTCGCACGATTCTCGACGAAGCCAGGGACGCGCGCGCCTACGAGGGGAGGCGCACCATTCTCTTCATCGACGAGATTCATCGTTTCAACAAAGCCCAGCAGGATGCTTTCTTGCCACACGTCGAACAGGGGACGGTGACCCTCGTCGGCGCCACCACCGAAAATCCCTCCTTTGCCATCAACGCCGCGCTGTTGTCGCGCTGCCGGGTCTTTCGCCTCGAACAGCTGCAGGATGCGGACATCGTGATTCTCTTGAAGCGGGCGCTGGCCGACGAGGTCCGTGGACTGGGCGCGGGTCACTTCACCGCCGATGACGATACGCTGGCTGCGATTGCCGCGTCGGCCTTCGGCGACGCGCGCCGCGCGCTCTCGACACTCGAGATGACGGCCGACCACGTGCGCGCGGCGGGCGGCGATCACGTCACCCTGGCCGATGTCGCCGCAGCGAGCGAGAAGAACCCCCTGCTCTATGACAAGAAGGGCGAAGAGCACTACAACGTCACCAGCGCGTTCATCAAGTCGCTGCGCGGCTCCGATCCCGACGCGGCCATCTATTACATGATGCGGATGGTGGAAGCCGGCGACGATCCTCTCTTCGTGTTGCGGCGCATGCTCATCTTCGCGAGCGAGGATGTCGGCAACGCAGATCCCCGGGGGCTTCTGGTCGCGGTCGCAGCCGATCAGGCCTTTCGCCGCGTGGGAATGCCGGAAGGGCTCTACCCCATGGCGCACGCGTGCATCTATCTGGCTTGTGCGCCGAAGTCCGACGGAATCAAAAGGGCTTGGACGGCTGCTGCCGAGCTCGTACGAACGCGCGGGGCTCTGCCGGTTCCCAAAAAGCTGCGCAATCCGGTCACCGGATTGATGCGCAGCGAAGGTTACGGCGCCGGCTACCAATATGCGCACGACTACGACGGGCATGTCGTGCCCGGCGAGACGTATCTGCCCGACGAGATCGCGGACCTAAGTTTTTACGAGCCGACCGAAGAAGGAGCCGAAAAGGCCATCAAGGAGCGGATCGCGCGGATCCGCTCCCAGAAGCCTTGATCCCTCACATCGGCGGAATGCGGCAAGTGCCACCGTAGCAGGGGATCGAGTTGCAGCAGTCGGCGTTGTTGGTGCAGATCTGGCCGTACTGCGAGCAAACCGGCGGAGGGGTGCCACTGTCGGGTGGAGGCGGCGTGCTGCCATCGTCGAGGTTACCTCCGCCTTCGCCGGTGGTTCCGCCACTTCCACTCGTTCCGCCGCTTCCAGTCGTTCCGCCGCTTCCGGCAGTTCCGCCGCTTCCGGCAGTTCCACCACTGCCACTCGTTCCACCACTGCCAGTGGTTCCGCCGGTGCCGCCAGTACCGCTAACCCCACCATCGGGAGGAGGTATCGTGGCGCCGCACTTGCCCATCGTACTGCCCTGCGGAACGATGCACGTCGTTCCCGGGCAACAGTCGGCGGTCACCGTGCAATTGCCTCCCGAGGCGACGCAGGCAGGCCCGCCGTCCTGCACGATCAGGCAGCGCAGCTGTCCGAGGGGATCCGGTACGCAGGGGACGTTGTTGCAGCAGTCACCGGTGAATGCGCAGGTCTCGCCTCCCTTGCGGCAAACACCGATCGCGCGGCAGCGAGGCACGCCGAGGGGGTCGAGCTGACAGGCCCCGGAGTTGCCCGGAGCTTCGCAACAATCGTTGGGAGCCGAAGACACGTTGCACGCGTAGT
>DASWDH010000287.1:0-14281 GCA_036395495.1 Polyangiaceae bacterium | reverse complement strand
CTGGAGAGTTGGGCGATGGTGTCACCGTGGGGCTGC
Source organism: Polyangiaceae bacterium (assembly GCA_036395495.1). Classification (GTDB taxonomy): domain Bacteria; phylum Myxococcota_A; class Polyangia; order Polyangiales; family Polyangiaceae; genus DASWDH01. Next base: position 14,245 of record DASWDH010000287.1, on the reverse strand, counting down.
GCGTCGATGACGTTGCGCGCCAACGTCAGCTCGGCGATGAGCCGCGGCGCGTCGTGCACCGAATAGTCGATCACCGCAAGGGAGAGGTCGCTGAGCGACACCAGTCGACCGTTCACGAAGATTCCGCGTTCGACCCAACCCTTCGTACTGGCGGCCCCCGCGGTCCGGATGGAGCTCTGCGTGAACTCGATGAGCTGAAGGCCGTTGTTGTACTTGTCGTACTGTTCGCTCCAGCCGCTGAACGGCAACACGACCAATCCTTCGATGTCGTTCTTGGTGAACGCCTTGAAGGTTCCTGCGGCCGGCGTCCACGCCCAACCCTCGCCGAACGTCGCCGGCGCCCCGATTAGCGTGGGGTGGGCCGGATCGGTGACGTCGAGATAGCGCAGCGAGATCTTGCTGCCGTAGGTACCGGTTTGTGGATTGTAGGCTTCGTTGCCGAGGCAAAACAGCCGATTGCCCGCGGGTGTGAAGTTCCACACCGTTCCGGTGATCTCGGTTTGGCCTGCGAGCCGCGGGCTCGTCGGCTCGCTGATGTCGTAGACCTGGATCGGCGTCGTGCGAGTGGTGTTGTAGCCCCAGTCGTAGCCGTCGCCGGGAGCCAGATACATCCTTCCCGCGTCGAAGCGAGCGGCCGGCAGCCAGCCCGTCGAGTTGATGGTCAATCTCGAGGCGAGGGTGGGCGCGGCGGGATTCGTGAAATCGGCGGTGACCAGGGCCAGGCTCCCTTCGGTGCTCCCGCAATACTGCGATCCGCAGGCCATCACGTGGGCAATCTTCCCATCCGCGAAGTCGAGGTTCCATCGACCGTTGTCGGTCCCATACGCCTGCAGATGACCATCGAAGACGACTTTGCCCCGGGGCACGATCAGGCCTCCCGGATCGCTGATGTCGATGTAGTCGAGCTCCATCTGCGTCGGCGGCAGGTATCGATTGGGGTCGGTATTCGGCGGCTGCACGTCGTGCGCGAACATGATCGACTGCGAGGTGACGTTGAACACACCGCCCCAGCCGGGTGTTTCGAAGCGCCCCGTGGATCGAATGATCCCGCCGCCGAAGCTGACCGAGGAGACCACCACTTTCGAGCTGGGCGTGGTGCTCACCCCGAGGTCACCATAATCGCTCCAGCCGTAACTCCATGCGTATTCCTCGCTCACGGCGTAGAGGACATCGCCGACGACACGCGTGTCGCGCACCCACCCGCCGAGCTTCGCCTCGCCGACGACACGGATATTGGCCGGATCGCGGGCGTCGATCCCCCTCACGATCGAACCGTGGAAAGGCATCCCGTCGTCCATTCGTCCGTACCAGTCGGCGACGACGACGGTCGCCACGCCGTTTCGGACGATCATTTCGACGGGCCAGCCGAAGATCGGTGAGCGACCGATGAGCGTCGGATGGTCGACGTTCGAAACGTCGAACACCATGAGACCGCGGTACCCGTTCAAGTAATAGAGCCGGGTTCCCTCCAACCGGTAGAGGTCCGTCTCCTCCACCTTGCGCTGAGGGGCCGTCGCGCTCGCATCCCGAGTCCCCCCGGCGGGTCCTCCCGTCCCGCTGGATCCTGTCGACTCACCCAAGCTGACGGGGCTCCGGCCATACGGAGGAGCCGACACGAACTCGGTCTGCCCTTCGACGCGATCCGTGCCGGGAGGTCCGCCCCCGTCCGAGCCGCTGCAGGCTGCGACCGCACACGCCGCGGCCAGCACCGTCGACAACGCCCACCGATTCGATCCGCTGCGCCAATGGATGTTCGAGCTCATGCGCCCTGCGTAGCATCGTCCATGCCGGACGACGCCCGATGGCGAAGTGCCTCGAATCCTTATTGATTACCTGGGCAAGCTCGACGCGCAAGATGTGCCGGTGGCACATGCGCCACGACGCAAAAACCATGGTCGTCTCAGGCGCCCGGTTGCTCTCCGGGCGACTCGGCGGGTGGCCGATCGGTGTCGTCGGTCGAAGAACCGGGGGGCACACCGTTCACGACGAGCTCACCGCCGCGGTACTCCATGAGCGGGCGCGGCGGCCCGAATACAGCATCGGGATCCGCTACGACGAGCGCCTCGCGAAGAACTTCGTCGACGTGATCGACGAGGACCACGCGCGTCGTCTTGAGAACGCGCCGGGGAACCTCTCGCAGGTCGCGGCGGTTCTCCTTGGGAATGATGACCGTGCCGATCCCGCCGCGGTGAGCCGCCAGGAGCTTCTCCTTCAAGCCACCGATGGGCAGCACGCGCCCGCGCAGCGTAATCTCGCCGGTCATCGCCAAGTCGCGCCGCACCGGCACCTTCATGAGCGCCGACACCAGGCTCGTCGCGATCGTGATGCCCGCGCTCGGCCCGTCTTTGGGAATGGCGCCCTCGGGGAAGTGCACGTGCAGATCGATCTTCGAGTAGAAGTCCTGCTCCAGCCCGAGAGCCACCGACCGCGAGCGGACGTAGCTCATCGCCGCCTGGGCAGACTCCTGCATCACGTCTCCGAGCTTGCCGGTGGTGATGAGCTTGCCCTTGCCGGGTACGACGGTAACTTCCGCCGCGAGAAGGTCCCCGCCGTATTGGGTGACGGCGAGCCCGTTGGTCAAACCGATCTCGTCTTTTTCTTCCTTCTTGCCGAGCCGGAATTTGGGCACTCCGAGGTATTTCGGAATCATCTTGGCCCCGAGATCCAAAGGCGCGAGCGTCCCCTGTTTGCGGTCCTTCACGACCTGTCGCGCCACCTTGCGGCACACGCTCGCGATCTCACGCTCCAGCGCCCGAACACCCGCTTCTTTGGTGTAGTGATGGATGATCGTGCGAACCGCGTTTTCGGACAGGGTGAAAGGGATCTCGTCGAGACCGCACTCTTTTTTCTGGCGAACGACCAGGTATTTGAGCGCGATGTTGAGTTTCTCGAATTCCGTGTAGCCGCTGAGCTGGATGATCTCCATCCGATCCTGCAGGGGCAATGGAATGCCGCCCAACGTATTGGCGGTGGTGATGAACATCACGTCGGAGAGGTCGTAATCGAGATCCAGATAGTGGTCGTTGAACTGGTGGTTCTGCTCGGGATCGAGAACCTCGAGCAGGGCGGCCGCCGGATCGCCGCGGAAATCGGTCGACATCTTGTCGACCTCGTCGAGGAGGAAAACGGGATTGTTGGTGCCCGCCTTCTTGAGGCTCTGGATGATCTTGCCCGGTAGAGCCCCGATGTACGTGCGCCGGTGGCCACGGATCTCGGCCTCGTCGCGCACGCCTCCCAGCGAGAGCCGCACGAATTTTCGCCCGGTCGCCCGGGCGATCGATTTGGCGAGGCTGGTTTTGCCGACGCCGGGAGGCCCGACGAAGCAAAGCACCGGGCCTTTCAGCTTCTTGGTGAGCGCCTGCACCGCCAAGTACTCGACGATGCGTTCCTTGATTCGCTTGAGACCGTAGTGATCTTCGTCGAGGATCTTCTCCGCTTCCTCGAGATCGAAGCGCTCTTCGCTCTTTTCATACCAGGGCAGCCCCAAGATCCAATCGATGTAGTTGCGCACGACGGTCGCCTCGGCGCTCGTCGGGTGCATCATCTTCAGCTTCTTCAGCTCTTTTTTGACCTTGGCGGTGGCCTCTTTGCTCATCCGCTTGGACTTGAGCTTCTCTTCGATCTCCTGAATCTCGTTCTTGAACTCGTCTCGCTCGCCGCCGCCCAGCTCCTTCTGGATGGCCTGCATCTGCTCGTTCAGGTAGTACTCCTTCTGCGTCTTCTCCATCTGCTTCTTGACGCGGGAGCGGATCTTCTTTTCTACCTGCAGGATTTCGATTTCGGCCTGCATCAGCTCGTACAGGCGCTCGAGGCGAGCCTTGGCATCCTCCATCTCGAGCAGGGCTTGCCGATCGGAAAGCTTGATGGTCGGCAGGTTGGCGATGATGGTGTCCGATAGGCGCGACGGATCGTCGATCGCCTGCACGTTCATCAACACCTCGGGCTCGACCTTCTTGTTCAGCTTGACGTACATCTCGAAGGTGCCCTGCAACGACCGCATAAGGGCTTCGATCTCCACGGTCAGCTGCGAAATGTCGGCGAGCTCTTCGACTTCGACGAGGAAGTAGTCTTCGCTGTCGGCGTAGCGCTTGACGCGAGCGCGCTGCTTGCCTTCGACGAGGACCTTCACTGTCCCGTCGGGCAGCCGCAGGAGCTGCATCACCGTGCCGACGGTTCCGACCGCGAAGATGTCGTCCGGTGTGGGCTCGTTGGTCTTGGCGTTCTTCTGCGCGGCGAGGAAAATCTCCTTGTCGCGGTTCATCGCTTCGTTCAGGGCATTGATCGATCGCTCACGCCCGACGAACAGCTGCGAGACCATGTGCGGAAAGACCGTGATGTCCCTGAGCGGCAGCAGTGGAAGCGTGCGACGCTTCATGTTGGCTCCCGGACCTCCTTCATTTTTGAAAAACATGGCTCTCGATGGATGGTAGTTGAGGTTTCCGGCTCAAACTCCAACAGGGAGCGAGGGCCGGAATAACGCGAGCACCGCGGCGCCGAGCGCCGCGTCAAGCGAGCTCGGCTTCCTTCTGATAGACGATCAGCGGAGGCTCTCGCTTGGTGATGACATCTTCGTTGATGACGACTTCCTTGATGCCGCTCCTCCCCGGCACGTCGTACATGATGTCGAGCATCGCGTGCTCGAGGATGGCCCGGAGGCCGCGAGCCCCCGAGTTGCGGCTCAGCGCTTCGCGCGCGACGCCCACCAGCGAACCCTTGGTGAACTTCAGCTTCACCCCATCCATCTCGAAGAGCTTCTGGAACTGCTTGACCAAGCTGTTCTTCGGTTTGGTCAAGATATCGACGAGCGCTTCCTCGTTCAGCTCGTGGAGTGTGGCGAGGACCGGCAACCGGCCGATGAACTCCGGGATGAGGCCGAACTTGAGGAGGTCTTCCGGCTGCACGAGCTCGAGCAGCTCGCCGAGCTTGAATTCTTTCTTCGACTTGATGTCGGCGCCGAACCCGAGTGCAGCCTGTCCCACGCGGCGCTGAATGATCTGATCGAGCCCGACGAACGCGCCGCCGCAAATGAACAGAATGTTGGTGGTATCGACTTGCAAGAAATCTTGCTGGGGGTGCTTGCGGCCGCCCTTGGGTGGAACGTTCGCCACCGTCCCCTCGATGATCTTGAGCAGCGCCTGTTGCACGCCTTCGCCCGATACGTCGCGGGTGATGCTCGGGTTGTCGCTCTTTCGGCTGATCTTGTCGATCTCGTCGATGTAGACGATCCCGCGCTGAGCTCGCTCGACGTCGTGGTCGGCGTTCTGGAGCAGCTGCACGATGATGTTCTCGACGTCTTCACCGACGTAGCCCGCTTCGGTGAGCGTCGTGGCATCGGCAATCGCGAAGGGGACGTTCAGGATCTTCGCGAGCGTCTGGGCGAGAAGCGTTTTGCCGCTGCCGGTCGGGCCCAAAAGCAGGATGTTCGACTTCGACAACTCGACGTCATCCGCGGACACGCGTGAGTCGATGCGCTTGTAGTGATTGTGCACGGCCACCGCGAGGATCTTCTTCGCCCGCTCCTGGCCGACCACATATTCGTCGAGAACGACCTTGATCTCGCTCGGCTTGGGGATCGGGGTCGAGCCGGCGTACGGCTCGTCCTTCTCGACCTCTTCGGCGATGATGTCGTTGCAGAGCCCGATACACTCGTCGCAAATGTAGACGGTCGGGCCAGCGATGAGTTTCTTGACTTCTTTCTGCGATTTCCCGCAGAAGGAGCAGCTCAGATTCCCGCTCTGGTGGTCGTCTCGTCTTCGCTCCACTTCCTAGCCCTCAAACCAAAGGTGCCCGCCTGCCAAGAGCTTCTTGCGTCGAGTCTAGTGCTCCCGCCATGGCACCGCAAGCTAACGGCAGTGGTCTCAAACGCTGTAATTGGGGGGGTAGACCCCCCGGATCGCCCCACATCGACTGCCAGGGTCCGCCCGATATGAGTGCGTGCAGGGCAACGCGCGGCGGCACGAGACCCCTGCTCAGGCGCGCACCGCGCCCCTGCGGAAAACCTCATCGATGAGGCCGTACTCCTTGGCCTGGGCGCCCGACAAGTAGAAGTCGCGGTCGATATCGCGCGTAATGTCATCGCGGGCCTTGCCGGTCGATTGGACCAGGATGTCCGTCAGCACATCTTTCATATGGCGGATTTCGCGAGCCTGGATTTCGATATCGGTTGCCTGGCCGCGGGCACCCCCCATCGGCTGGTGGATCATGATGCGGGCGTTCGGAAGCGCGAAACGCTTGCCCTTCTGGCCGGCCGCCAAGAGGATCGCCGCCATCGAGGCCGCCTGCCCGATGCAAATCGTCGAAACCGGCGTCCTCACGTATTGCATCGTGTCGAAGATCGCGAGGCCGGCCGTGACCACGCCTCCCGGAGAATTCACGTAAAGCTGCACGTCCTTGTCGGGGTCTTCGCTTTCCAAAAAGAGGAGCTGGGCGACGATGATGTTGGCGACGTCATCATTGACTTCTGTCCCCAGAAAAACGATGCGGTCCTTGAGCAATCGGCTGAAAATATCCCAGCTGCGCTCACCGCGGTGCGTCGTCTCGACGACTTGGGGATAGGGAATGAAATCCCGCGCGGCGTCGGCGGGCAGCGCATCGCGCGCCGTCACGAATAGGTCGGCGCGGCCTTCGGCTTTTTCGAGCAGCTCGATGGCTTGTTTGGGATTTTCGGGTCGTCGCGACATGGGGGCTCCTTTGAGTGACTCGGCGCGGCCTGCGGCCCGCCTGCGCTTCAAGCTTCTGTAATCTTCGCCTTCGACTCGATGATGTCGAGGATCTTGTCTTCGATGATCATGCCGACCAGCATTTCTCGCTTCTTCGGGTCACGATATTCCACCCTGAGTTTGGCGACCTGTTTGCCCATCTGCTCAGCCAGCTCGGTCAGCCCCTTCTCGATGTCCTCGTCGGTGACCTTGATCTGAGCTTCTTTGGCGATCTCGGCCATCAAAAGGCCCGCCCGCACCTTCACCTCCGAGTCCGCGTGGACCCGGGCATGAAGCTCCTCGTGGCGCGGGACCGGCTCGCCGCTGCGGCGCGCCTGCTGGGCAATTTCCTGCTCCATCAACTGGCACTGCTGCTCCACGAGGCTCGGTGGGCACGGAATGGGGTTGGCCTCCACCAACTTGCCGACGAGCTGCTCGGCAACCGCATCCTCGGCCCTTTGCTTCATGATCTTTTCTAGCTTGCCTCTGATGTCATCTTTCAGCTCCGTCAGCGTCTGGAACGTGCCGAGGTCCTTGGCGAAGTCGTCGTCGAGATCGGGCAGCACTCTTTCTTTCACTTCTTTGATTTTGATGTGAAAGAGCGCAGGTTTTCCGCGAAAGTCGGGGCGGGCATGGTTCGCTGCGAACGTGAGCGATACGTCCTTCTCTTCCCCGGGGCTCGCGCCCAGGATGGCTTCCTCGAGCTCGGGCAAGAATTGGCCGCCACCGAGCTCGACTTGCACGTTGTCCGAGGACGCTTCGGGCACCTTCTTGCCCGCGACCTCGATCGTGAAAGAAATCTCGATCGCGTCGCCTTTGCGCGCGGGCCGCGGCTCAGCGGGGGCGGAAACGATGGCGTGTGCCTTGCGAAGGTTCTCGAGCTCGGCCTCGATCATCGGCTCGGTGACCGCGATGCTCGGCCGTTTTACTTCGAAGCCGTCGTACTTGACGGACGCGATCTCGGGGCGAACTTCGAAGCGCGCCTTGTAAGAGAAGTTCGTGCCCGTCGAGAGCTTCTGCGGCTCGACATTGGGTTGCGACAGCGGCTGGATGTTTTTGTCCGACAGCGCCTTGGCGAGCGTGTCGTCGACCAGCCGTCGCGTCACGTCCAGCGTGACCCGTTCACCGAACAGGTGGGTGAGAATGTCGCGGGGCGCTTTTCCGGGACGGAACCCCTTGACGCGGGCAGTCCGTTGCAGCGCCTGGTACGCTTTGTCGACTTCACTCTTCACGCGCTCGGCCGGGATCTCGACCTGAAACTCCACTAGAACCGGCGAAAGCTGCTGAACATTGACCTGCATGGATGTGGGCTCTCACGTTGGCCACGGCATCAGCCGTGGGGGACGCGCTCCGCGCCCGGGGCGGCAGAAAGTACATGCCCCGAACGACACGTCAAGGATAGCCCGTCGAGCCATGGTTCGCCCGCCCGAAAAAAAGCCCCGCGTCGAGGCGTGACGCGGGGCTCGAGTCCCGGGAGGGACCTACGTTTGGCGCGCGGAATGCTCAAAGATCGTCGTCGTCCTCGTCCTCCTCGTCTTCTTCCGCTTGCTCGTCGCCGGCGTCGATGCAATCGAGCTCGAACTCATTTTGTTCGGTGCCGAGCCCGAGGTCAGCTTCGAACGAGCTCTCCTCGAGATCGTCGATCGAGAAGCCGATCCGAAAACTTGGTCTGATTTCTTCCCGTTCGAATTCTTCCATGGTCCGATAGCTTCTAGGCAATCCCATCCCGTCCTCCACTTGTGTCACACGGCGGAAGTTGCGCTGGAAACGCAGCGCAGCTTCTAAAATGCGCGTCGGTGCCGCAGCGCCCGAGGTGCGACATCCCGCTTTCTCCGATTGCGGCCGGCTGCTTCGAAGGCCCGAGCGTCACGATTTCGGCGAAGCACGAGGCCACCACGGGGGGCGCAAAGATCGACGAGACGACACGATCGACAGCCGTCGGGCTGGAGATCCGCAGGGCACGCTGGAGGTCGAATCGACGGGTCATTGGTTGTTGCTCGACGCCGGCCTTCGGCCCCGGCTGCTAAGGTCACCCACTCACACCTACATCTAACGACATAGTATTACATGTGGGGGAGAACACAAGAAAAGCGCTGCCGAGAAGGCGGCGCCGCAAAGCGGCCTAGGAATTCGTGAGGGGTCCCTCGCACTCTTCCTTGAGCCTCGAGGGCACAAGCGGTACCTAGCCCGCTACCCCAAGCAATGCGTACTCGCCCCAAAATTGTCGTCGTTGCCAACCAGAAAGGGGGGGTAGGAAAGACCACGACGGCGGTCAATCTCGCGGCGAGCGTGGCCGCGGCCGAGAAACGCACGCTGCTCATCGATGCCGATCCCCAGGGCAATGCCTCGAGCGGGGTCGGAATCCGGCCCCGGACCGTCAAGCGCAGCCTTTACGAGGCGCTGATCGGCAAGGCGACTCTGGACGAGGTGATCGTCAAGACCGACATTCCGACGCTCGACGTGATTCCCGCCACGCAGGACTTGGCCGGGGCCGAGATCGAGTTCGTGGATCTTGCCGACCGCGCCGAAAGGCTGCGAAAGGCGCTGCAAGCACTCGGCGGAGAATACGAATACGTGTTCATCGATTGTCCTCCTTCGCTCGGCCTGTTGACGCTGAACGCGCTGGTCGCCGCGGATCGGGTCATCGTTCCCCTCCAGTGCGAGTATTACGCGCTGGAGGGGCTCACCCACTTGATGGCCACGATCGACAGGGTCCGAGCCACTTACAATCCTGCTCTTTCCGTCGAAGGCATCGTGCTCACCATGTTCGACCCGCGGAACAATCTGTCGCACGAGGTGGCCGGCGAAGTGCGGCGGCATTTTCACGTGTTCGAAGCCATCATTCCCCGCAACGTCAGGCTCTCCGAGGCTCCGAGCCACGGCAAGCCCGTGCTGCTTTACGACGCGCAGTCGAAGGGAGCCCAAGGGTATCTGTCGCTCGCGCGCGAAGTCATCGAGGCGGAAGGTCGATGACACCGCCGGAAAAACGCCGAGCGCTCGGGCGCGGTCTCGACGCCCTCCTGCCCGATGCGCCGGGAACAGCGAGCGCCAGCACCGGAAAAGAACCGGTGTTCGTCTGCCCTATCGAGCGAATCGTTCCGCGCAAGGGGCAGCCGCGTCAACGCTTCGATGACGAGAAGCTCGAGGAGCTTGCGCGATCCATTCGTGAGCACGGGGTGCTCGAGCCGATTGTGGTGCGTCGCGCCGCGGCGGGAGCCTCGACCATCGATTCGTACGAGATCATCGCCGGCGAGCGGCGCTGGCGCGCGGCGCAGCGTGCGGGACTCCGCGAGCTGCTGGTGGTCGTGAAGGACGTGTCGCCGCGCGATGCCTTCGAACTGGCTCTGATCGAGAACGTTCAGCGCGAAGACTTGAATCCCGTCGAGCTCGCCGAAGCGCTGGACCGGCTCGTGCGTGAACACGGCTACACGCAAGAAGCGCTCGCCGATCGCCTCGGCAAAGATCGCGCGACGATTGCCAATAGTCTGCGACTCTTGAAGCTCCCTCCGCGCGTTCGCCAGATGGTCATCGAGGGTTCCCTTTCCGAGGGGCACGCGCGAGCGCTTCTCGGCGCGAGCGACGCCAAACTGATCGAGGCACTCGCAGACAAGGTCTTGCGAGGCGCCCTTTCGGTGCGCGCGACCGAACGCCTGGTGCGCGTAAGGAAAAAAACGAGCGACGCATCCCCCGAGGGCGGCGCAAGCAAGAAGAGCGCGTCCACTCGCGATCTCGAAGCGCGCCTCACGCGGCATTTGGGTACGCGCGTCGAAGTACATGACCACGCCGGAAAGGGCGAAATCGCCGTACGCTACGGGTCGCTCGACGAGCTCGACCGCCTTCTCGACCTCATTCTCCGCACCCCCTAACTACCCTTTCGCCCAGTCACACCGAAATACCGCACTGTGCCCTTCTCACAGGGAGGCGGGAGGCGGGGATTTTTGGTTGTTGGGGCGTCATGTTGCCCATGAACACGGCGCGACGCGCCTATCCTGTGAGGACAGCGCGAACCCCAAAAATTCCCCGCTTCCCCGCCTCCCTGTGAATCTTAGAGGGCGGTAGAATGTCGTTACCGGCCGCCGGAGCGTTTGGCCTGTTTGCGGGCGGCTTCGGCTTGGTCCTTGGCTTTTTTGCCGAGCTCGCTCTGCGGGGCGTGGGAGGCGGCGGCGTCGAATTCTTTGGCGGCCTGCGCCGCTTGCCCCGAAGCGAGCAGCGCCTCGCCGAGGTAGTAGTGGGCGGGGCCGAATTTGGGGTCGAGCTTGGTGGCGGCCTCGAAGTCCGACTTCGCACCGGCCTCGTCTTTCATCGAGTGCCGGCAGAGACCGCGGCGAACTCGAAGCTCGGGGTCATCGCCCGCGGAGATGGCTTTGTCGAGCGCGGAAACGCAGTCGGCATAAGCGCCCGCTGTTCCGAGCAGGCGGCCGATCGACGCGCGCAGCGCGCGGTTCGAGCCCGCTGACGAGAGCGCCGCTTTGAGCTCGGCCGCTGCCTTGGCTTTGTTGCCCACTTCGAGCAAGAGCGAGCCGTACGCGAAGCGAAGCTCGGGGTTGTCACCCACGACTTTGACCGCCTTCTCGTACTCGGCGAGGGCGCCGTCCTTGTCCCCCTTGCCGCGCAAAGCGACCGCCATGTTGGCGTGAAGCGCGGGGTCGTCGGGGCGCTTGGCGAGCCCTTTCTGGGTCACGCCGATGGCTTCGTCCCATTTGCTCTGATCGAGGTAGAGCGCGCCCAGGTTGACCGCGGCTTCCGCAATCTCCGGGGCGTAGGTCATCGCGTCCTTGTACTTCAGTTCCGCGCCGGGCTTGTCGCCGAGATTTTCGAGGACGACACCCATGTAGTAGGCCGCCGCGCCATTCTTCGCGTTTTTGTGCAGCGCCTGCTCGAGCGCCCCCTTCGCACTGCGGAAGTCGCCGGCTTTGATGGCAGCAACCGCGCGATCGACCTCCGGCCCGCCCTTCTCTGCGGCAGAGGAACCCGAGCTCGGAGACGAAGAGCCGCCCGCCATGCTGGGCGGGAGCGGCGTGGCTGACGTGCTCGCCGGCGGAGGCGAGCTCGGGCTGGGGGTGCTGCTGCCACATGCTGAAAGCACAACGGCGAGCGCGATCGACGCAAGAGCAGCCTTCATGTGTGTCTCCCCTCCTTCGCGAGGTCGTCCAGTACACTGATGAGACGCGTTCGAATGTCTTGCGTTCGCTGCCCGGGGTCAATCTTCGAGCCGTCGGCTTCCGTTACGTAGAACACGTCGGCAACCCGGTGGCCCTCGGTGTTGATTTTGGCAAGAGCGATGGATAGTCCGAGTTCGTGCAGTGCATCCGCCAGGGTGAAAAGCAGACCCGGCCGATCGCGAGTGAGCACCTCGATGACGGTCTGACGAACGGAGGCTCGATTGTCGATCGACACTTCGGTCGTCACCGCCGGCGCCGGGCGCTCCGCCCAGGGAGAGGCGCCCCGACCAGCCGCGAGATCACGAGGGCGAATCTGGCCGGTGATGACGCTTCGGAGGTCACGTTCGAGCTTGGGCATCGCGCGAGCTGCGCCCCCTGCCCCGTCGACGCGGTCGCGCACCCAGAAAAGGTCGACGGCTTGGATCGATCCATCCGAAAGCGTGCGCGAATGGATCTGCGCCTTGTGGACCTCGAGCCGGCTCGCCGCGATCGCCGCGGTCATGGCCGCCAGAAGCCCCGGGCGGTCGGGGGCGATGATGCACAGCTCGGCGGCCTCGGGATAGCGCGAAGGAACGAGTCCGGCCGTGACGGCGTGCCCCTCGCCGCGCGCCAGACGAGCATGGGCAGCGATCTCGGCCGACGAGTTCGACAAGAGGTAGCGCTCGGGCATGCTCCCCAGAAACTCGTCCAAGAATGCGATCGAAGCTGCGTCCTTCCATTCTTTGCTGACCTGCTCGCGCACCCTTGCCACCCGACCTTCGTCGACCGGTTGACCGGACAACATGGCGTCGGTGGCGAGGAAAAGATCATCGAGCATTCGCGCTTTCCAGGTGGTCAGCGATGTGGGGCTGGTGGTGGACAGATCGGCCACCGTCAAAAGATAGAGGTCGCGCAGTCCCTCCCGACCATGCACCTCGCGGGCAAACTCGGCTACCGTGGCCGGATCCTCGAGATCGCGGCGGGTTGCCACGTGGTACATGAGAAGGTGCTGCAAAATGAGGTGACAGCCCTCGTCGGCGTCTTCGGAGGCGAGCCCGAGGCGGCCGAGAATGTCCCTGGCCATGTCGGCGCCTCGCCGCGAGTGATCCTTGCCGCCGATGGCCTTGCCGACGTCGTGCAGCAGCGTGGCGAGGGACAGCACCGCCGGCCGGGTGACCTCGGCGGCGAGCCGACACGCGAGGGGGTACTGATTCGCCAGATCGCCGCGAACCAAGGCGCGCAACCGATCGACGGCTGCGACCGAATGCACGTCGACCGTGTACACGTGATAGAGGTCGTGATGCACGCGTCCGACGACCGGCGAAAACTCGGGAATCATGGCCATGAGCAGGCCGACGTCGTGCAGCTCGGCGAGAACCGAACCCTGCTTGAGCCGGGTTTCCTGCGCCGTCGAAACGAGCCGAACGAAGAGTGCCGCCGCTTCTGCGTTGGCGCGGAGCTCGACGCCGAAGTTCGGGTCGCGGGCAATCCGCGCGATGGCATCCCGCGCGAAAGGCAGGACCGGCATCGCACGAGCGATGGCCGCGGCGTAAAGGCGAAGGGCGAGCGCCGGATCTTTGAGGAGCTCCCCGGGGTCGGCAATCGTCATCTGTCCGTCGAACGTGCGAAGACCGTGGCCGAGGTCTTCTTCGTGCGGGCGTTTGCGCCCCACGCGGGGCGTGGCGCGACTGATGATCTGCTCGCGCGCGCGGGTGATCGTGCGGGCATGCCGGTAGTAATCGGACATGAACGTCTCGACCATGGGTCCCGATAGATCGACCGCCGCGTCCGACACCTTGCCTAGGCGCGCGTGGTAGCCCATCTCGTGGGCTACCGTCTCCTGCTCTTCGAAGGTGAGCCTGTCGCTGCGCCGGCCGGCGTGATGATGCAAGTGGTTGCGCACGGTCCAGAGAAAGTCGTTCGCGGCGTTGATTTCGTTGGCCTCACGGGGCAGGAGCACGCCGAGCCGAACCAGGTCGGCAAAGCTCCTGACGCGCCAGCGTGCGCGGGCCGCCCAGAGCGCGATGTCGAGGTCGCGCAGCCCCCCCGTCCCGTTCTTGACGTCCGGCTCGAGAAGATAGACCGAGGCGCCGAACCGCTGATGGCGCTCGACCACCTCCGATTCGAGACGCTTCATGAACGTGTGCAGCTCGCCGTCGCTGAAAATACCGCTGAATGCCCGCTCCTCGAGCATCTGCCCGGCGGCGACGTCTCCGGCAATGGGGCGCCAGTCCAGCAGGGCCGTGGCGCTCGGTAAGTCCGCGCGGGCGGTGTTGATAGCGTCGGTGACGCTGACCACCTGGTGACCAATGCTCACGCCGGCGTCCCACAGCGGGTAGAGCAGCGCTTCGGCGATGGGTCGAATGCGCTCGGGGGATTGCGTCGTCAGCAGACGCACGTCGAGAT
>DASWDH010000286.1:0-4343 GCA_036395495.1 Polyangiaceae bacterium | reverse complement strand
GACGTCGAAGTGAAACGCCTGACCGGAGGGCGCGGCGTGGACGTGGTTTACGACTCGGTCGGCCGAACCACGTTCGAGAGGAGTCTCGGTTCGTTATCGGCGCGCGGCATGATCGTTCTCTATGGCCAATCGAGCGGCCCGGTCGCCCCATTCGACCCTCAAATTCTGAACACCAAAGGCTCGCTCTACCTGACGCGTCCAAATCTGGCTCACTACGTGAGCACCCGCGACGAGCTCCTCTCTCGCGCGGCCGACGTGTTGTCCTGGGTCAAAAGTGGCGAGCTCAAAGTGCGCATCGGCGCGACTTTTTCCCTCGCCCAAGCCGCCGACGCGCACCGCGCGCTCGAAGGTCGCGCAACCACCGGAAAAGTCCTCCTCGTCCCGTGATTGCGACGCGGGGAGCGCCGCGACGAGCTCGAAGAGGGCAACCGCCACGACGCCAGGCCGCCTCAGGGGGGCGGGAGGCGGGAAAATGAGGTGTTTCCGTTCTCCCGCCTTCCTGTGAGCTCTTCCAATTCGAGATGGTTATGCGTCGCCAGCCGTAGGTTGGGCGATGGGGGCGTGATTTTTGCCGTTGGGAGCGGCGGCGAGGACGGCGCTGCGTAGCGCGGTAGTCATTTCGCTATTGACCAACAGTGCCTCGCGAGCTTTCTCGCGCCCGTGGCCCACGTGCTCGCCATCGAAGGTGAGGTGGGCGCCACTCTTGTCCACGATCCCCCGCTCGATCGCGAGATCCAGCAAATCCGCTGCATGGTCGATGCCGGTTCCCCACCGGATCTCGAACTCTGCTTCTTGGAAGGGTGGCGCGCACTTGTTTTTGACGACTTTGACGCGCGTGCGATTGCCGATAGGGTCGTCTCCCACTTTGACCTGACCGATGCGTCGGACGTCGAGCCGAACGCTCGCGTAGAACTTGAGCGCGTTGCCGCCTGTCGTCGTTTCGGGGTTACCGAACACCACGCCGATCTTCTGACGAAGCTGGTTGATGAAGATGAGAGTGGTGTCGGTCTTGTGAGCGACGGCGGTCAGCTTGCGCAGCGCCTGGCTCATGAGCCTGGCCTGCAGTCCCATATGGGCATCGCCCATGTCGCCCTCGATTTCGGCCTTGGGTGTGAGTGCGGCTACCGAGTCGATGACGACGAGGTCGACCGCCCCGGACCGCGTGAGCATTTCGCAGATCTCGAGCGCTTGCTCGCCGGTGTCGGGTTGGCTGACGAGCAGCCGCTCGGTGTCGACGCCGATCGCTCGCGCATAGGTAACGTCGAAAGCGTGCTCCGCGTCGATGAATGCCGCGACGCCCCCTCCTTTCTGCGCTTCGGCGATCGCATGCAGGGTGAGCGTCGTCTTGCCTCCTGATTCCGGGCCGTATATTTCCACGATCCGGCCGCGTGGATAGCCGCCGACGCCGAGCGCATGATCGAGCGCAAGCGATCCGCTGCGGATGACCGCGACGGGCTCGGTGTTGTCTTCGTCACCGAGTGTCATGATGGCTCCCTTGCCAAATTGTTTTTCGATGCCGGCCACGATCGTGCGTATGGCGCGGAGCTTTTCTGCGAGATCGAACATGAAACACTTCCTTTCTTGGATGTCGTTGGGGTTGGTTCAGGGACTGATCGAAAAAACTTGCCCGTTTCGCTCAAGGTGGCGGTCGAAGATGCGGGCCTGGACCGCTTCGGCCACGTGAGCGGCGCGCAGGGCCACCGCGCCTTCGAGGTCGGCGATCGTGCGCGCGACGCGCAGGATCTTTCCGTAGGCACGTGCGGACAGACCGAGTCTCTCGACCGCGGCCACGATGAGCCGCATGCCCGCCGCGTCGGGTTGGGCGATCCTCTCGATATCCTGCGACGAAAGGTGGGCGTTCACCCTCGCCCGGGTGTCCCCGCGGCGCCAGCGTTCGACCTGGAGTTGGCGAGCACGAAGGACCCGCTCCCGTACGGCCGCCGAGCTTTCGCCTTTCGAGCCCGACGAGAGAGAAGCGACGTCCACGGGCGGCAGGAACACGTGCAGGTCGATGCGATCCAGCAAAGGACCGGAGAGCCGGGCGCGATACGCGCGCACGCGTTCTTCGGTGCAGCCGCAGCGAGAAGATCCGTCGCCTGCGTAGCCGCAAGGGCAAGGGTTGGCGGCGGCGACGATGAGGGGACGCGCGGGGAACGTGGCACGCGAACGCACGCGCGCGATGGTCACTTCGCCGTCTTCGAGCGGCTGGCGGAGGGCCTCGAGGGCGGACCTCCGGAATTCGAGGACCTCGTCTAAAAACAACACGCCATGGTGGGCGAGCGACACTTCCCCCGGCCGGATCGGCTCGCCGCCGCCGACCAGGCCCGCGTCGCTGACGGTGTGGTGCGGACTACGGAAAGGCCGAGAGGCGACGAGGCCACGGTCCGACGGAAGCAGCCCAGCCACGCTGTGGATCATCGTGACCGCCAACGCCTGCTCGAATTCGAGCGGAGGCAGGAGAGTGGGCAACCGGCGAGCGAGCATCGTTTTTCCGCCGCCGGGCGGGCCCACCAAGAGAACGTTGTGCCCGCCGGCCGCCGCAATTTCGAGTGCGCGCCGACCGCCGAATTGGCCTCGAACGTCGGCGAGATCGAGGCCGGGAGACATGGGCCCGTCGAACGCAGTGCGCGGTGCGACGGGCAGCGAGCGCCCGCCGCAAAGATGGTCGCGGATCTCTTCCAGGTTTCCGGCGAGATACGCTCGAAGCTTGTGCGCGACGCCCGCTTCTCTGGCGTTGTCGCGAGGGACGACGGCCTGAACGAAACCTATCTTCTGGGCGCCGATGAGATGCGCGATGACACCGCGAACGGGGCGTACGGCTCCGGTCAGCGATAGCTCGCCCAAGAGCACCACGCTTTCGAGCGCGTCACACGGCAGCTTGCCGAGCGCGGCGAGGGTTCCGGTTGCGATGGCGAGATCGAATGCCGTGCCGCTCTTGCGCAAGTCGGCGGGGGCCAAATTCACGATGATGCGGTGCTCGGCCATGAGAATGCCGAGCTGCCCGAGCGCGGCGCCGACGCGAACGCGGCTTTCGCGCACGGCGCTGTCGGCGAGCCCGACCATCTCGAACCACCCGGGCCCTCGCGTGCAGGCGATCTCGACGCGGACCGGGCGTGCCTCGAGTCCGGTCAAGGCCGTCGTATGAGCGGTCGCGAGCATGTCGGACGGAGGAGCGACGACCGTGCCGTTCCATGCCCCAGCAATTCAGCGAGGTTGCGATGCTCGACTCCTGGCGCCCGCCAATAGCGCCCGGCGACCCACTCGAGTCCCCCTGCAATACAAAACCGCGCTAGCGAGCAGGTCGCGCAGCGAGAGGAATCCGTTCCTCCGGAAGCTCGCTTCCCCGGTCGCTAGCGGGGGAGCGGGCCCATGTGGGGTGGTGGCCCACAGCGCGCTTCCGCCCCAGCCGCTCGGCGTCGCCAGCCGTGGTGAGAAGCATCGAAGAATGCGCAAAAGGGAATCGCTTCCGCTAGACTGATTCATGTCCATGCGTCGGATTTTGGTAGTGGAAGACTCGGCGTCGACGCGATCGTTCATTCGCTCGGCTCTGGAGAGCAGCGGCCATCTCGGAGTCTTCGACATCGTCGAAGCATCGAGCGGATTCGACGCGTTGCGCCTGTTGCCGCGCGGCCCTTACGACCTGGTCATCACCGACATCAACATGCCGGACATCAACGGACTCGAGCTCGTGCAGTTCATCCGAAAGAGCGATCGGCATCGCTCGACGGCGCTGCTCATCATCTCTACGCAATCGTCGGAAAAAGATCGCATGCGGGGCCTGTCCCTCGGGGCCGACGAATACCTGGCCAAACCTTTGAGCGCCGACGTGCTGGTTTCGGCGGTGAACCGTCTGATCTCGAGCGGCCCGGCGGCGAGCGGATAACCCCATGGCCGACATGGGCGACAAGGCGCGGGAGGAATTCTTCTCCGAGGCGCACGAGATCATCGAGGGTCTGTCGCGGGATCTGCTCCAACTCGACGACGCTCGGGGGAAGGGCCCCGCCGAGCCCGAATTGGTCAACAATATCTTTCGCGCCGTCCATACGTTGAAGGGGTTGGCCGGACTTTTCGGCGCTGCACGCATGAGCGCGCTCTCGCACGAGCTCGAGAATGTGCTCGACGATCTGCGCCTCGGAAAGATCGAGCTCACCCAGCAGGTGCTCGACTTGCTTTTTCGCGGCGTCAGCATCTACGGCCGCATCCTCGCGGTCGAAAAAGGAATCCGCGCCGATCCGCTGAGCGACATCGACGGGTTCATGCGCGAGCTCGGCGAGTTGTCCGACGTGCGTAGCGGCAGCACCGGGTCGGTGATCCCGGCCGCATATTACGAGCTCGATCCTGCG
>DASWDH010000285.1:0-3463 GCA_036395495.1 Polyangiaceae bacterium | reverse complement strand
CCTTCCTTGACCCCATCGGCCGCCCCCTCGATCGTCGAAACGGGCAGAGGGCCGGCATCGGGCACCGTCAGCAAGAGGTCGGCAGATTTGACGACTTCGGCATCCGGCGAAGGAGCCTTCTGGCCCGCATCGGCCACCGCCGCCGTCGGAATCGCTTGCGGCGTTGCCTGCGCGTGCGGCGAAGGAAATGCCGCCGCCGCCGTGCGCTCGACGGGACGTGGCGCGATCCAGCGATCGGGGAGCTTTCCAGGTTGCTTGGGAGAACCGAGCTTCAAGAGCGGCGCATCGTCGACCATGGGGGTGATGGCGACGGACATAGGGCGCGCCCGCTCGTCGGAGATATCGGCATGCAGCGCCGTGCCTCCTCCACTCTTCAGGAGCAAGAGACCGCCGGCTTGCGCCAACACCGCGACGAGAAGCGCGAGCGTGAATTCGGCCGTTGTGAAATTCGTCACATCGGTCAATGACGTTCCTCTTCGGGGTTGACCAAGAGGTTCAGTGACGTCACGCCGGCCGAGCGCGCCGCCGCGACCGCCCGGGCGACCACCCCGTAGTGCGCCTGCTCGTCGGCGCGGATGTAAAGTTCCTTTTCCGTTTGCACGCGCTCGTTGGTCTTGAGCACCTGCTCGATGTTCGTCGTCACATCGATCTCGCCGAGGAGCAGGTGCTCGTCTTTGGTGATGGAGACGATGAGCTTCGCATCTTTCACGGGTGTGTTGGAGGCTTGGACGTTGGGCAACTCGATGCGCAAGCCGGTGGCGAGAAGAGGCGCGGTCACCATGAAAACGATGAGAAGCACCAGCATCACGTCGACGAGCGGCGTGACGTTGATCTCCGTGAATCCCCCGCGCCGTCTGCGAACGCTGCCCGCCATCGTCAATTCTCCAGCCACGAGGAGCGGCGCGACATCACTGCCTCCCGGGCCAAGCCGCGCCTCCCGTTGGCGGCGGATAGGAGACCGGTCGGGTCAGCGGTACCGCGACATCGGACGGCCGCGGCGCGAAGAGCAGCACCCACTCGGAAGCCGAGGCTTCGATCTCCTCCACCAGATCGTTCACCCGCTTGTCCACCGCGTTGTAGAAGACGACCGCCGGTATGGCGGCAGCCAGCCCAATGGCGGTGGTGATGAGCGCCTCGCCGATGGCCGGCGCCACCACGGGGAGCGAGGCGCTCTTTTCCTGCCCGATACGGATGAAGGCGTCCATGATGCCGTAAACGGTGCCGAACAAGCCGATGAACGGCGACGCTGCGGCAATCGAGCCCAGTGTGGACATGAGCGTCGTCGCGCGAGCACGCTCGTCGACCAATGCGCGTTCGGCGACCGCGCGCAGGCGCTCGGGTGACGCATGGTGGGCGCGCGAAGCAATGGCCATCACGATTCGTGCCCCCGGCGAGCTCCGGTGGCTGACCGCTGCGGCGTACAGCTCTTGGCCGCCGTTGGCCCCTTCACTCGCGCGCTCGAAAGAGCGCTCGGAGGCCCGCAGTCGCGCCACCTGCAGGAATTTGAGAATCGCGATGAGCCACACCCCTGTTCCGGCGACGACCAGAATCAGCACCGTGAGGCGCACCGGCCCCGAGGCGTGCCAGAGGAGAGCAACGGGATCGAGTTTGATGGTCGGCGCGGCGGGTTGGAAACTGATCATCGAAGGTGATCTCGCGCGAGCTTTCCGCGCCTTACTGGCCGAGCAGGATATCGACGCGCCGGTCGCGGGTCCAACCGGTCTCATCTACGCCGGTGGCATCGAGCTCACCGCGCGACGTGGTCGCGATTTTGGCGTTGTCCATTCCCTTCGATCGCAAGAAGCCGCCCACGGCGTCGGCGCGCGAGTTGCCCAGCACGAAGTTGTATTCCGTCTCGCCGCGGGGGTCGGCGTGACCGACGAGCTTGATCGTGCGCCCCTTGAGTGGCCCGCTCACGAAACACTTGGCCACCTGCTCGAGCGTGCTCGTGTCTTGACCCTGGACGTTCGCCGAGTCGAAGGCGAAGTGGGCCTTGGGCTCGGCGATGCCGCACGCTTTCAGGATCGCATCGTCGATGTTGATGGAGCTGGCAGTGGGTGTATTCGGCGGCGGTAGTGGCTGGTTCGTGCCCCCCGTTTTTTGCGGGGTCGACGTCGTCACCGAACCTCCGGTCTTGGGCGGTGGTTTGTCCGATCCGCATCCGGTAAGGACCGCGAGAGACGTGAACAGAAGCCCGACGACGGTGCAGGCGGGCCGATGGCCGCGCCGAGTAACAGCTCGTGATCGGGATGTCGCTGTCCTCATGGTTCTCCTCCCTATGTTTGGACTTTGCGCTCGGGTAGTGCGACGTGCGTCGAACGATTACATTCGGAAACACTACCTCCTTCCGGTTTATTCCCCTCGGCCTCCGCGTGCAAGCGCTCGGCAAAAAAAAAGAGCTGCGGGTGCAGGGATGCAGGACGCGCCGAGTCACTCAATGCCGCGCACCTCGTACGTTCGGCGGACACTTGTGGTGCCGCGCCATGGAACCCAATCGGCACCGTCGGAGGAACTTCTTCTACATCGCGGTGTCGGAGTCTCGATGTCGGATCATGCGGGGAAATTCGGGGGCAAATCACAGTGTAATCGGGGCTGGTCCCCCTTGCGACCACCCTTCCTTTCGGGCAAAGTAAAACGATGCACGCGCCGTACGCTCCAACACCACTGAGGTTGGGGCCGTACGAGCTCTTGAAGAAGCTCGCGACCGGCGGGATGGCGGAGATCTACGAAGCCAGGCGTGACGGACCGCACGGCTTCTCGAAACGCATTGCCCTGAAGCGCATCCTGCCGCAGCTCGCGGCGGATCCCGAGTTCGTCGCGATGTTCATCGACGAGGCGCGCCTGTGCGCCCAGCTCACCCATCCCAATCTCGTTCAAGTGTTCGACTTCGGCGAGGAAGGTTGCGAGCTCTACATCGCGATGGAGCTCGTGGAAGGAACGACCGCCGCGAAGGTCGCTCGGGCCTCTGCGTCGCGCGGCGAGCCGTTGCCGGTGGAAGCGGCGCTTCATATCGCGCTCTCGGTGGGGCGCGGCTTGGCACATGCTCACGAAGCTCTCGACGAAGAAGGCCGCCCGCTCGGCTTGGTCCATCGCGATGTTTCGCCCGGCAACATTCTGATCAGTCGCTCCGGGGCTGTAAAACTCGGCGATTTCGGCATTGCGCGTGCTGCCGAATTCGAACGTCGCACCGAACAGGGTCAATTGAAAGGCAAGCTCGGTTACATGTCGCCCGAGCAGGTGACCGGACGGGAGCTCGACCCGAAGAGCGATCAGTTCACCGCTGCGATCGTGCTCGCCGAACTCTTGACGGCGCGGCCTCTTTTTTCGGGCCCCCGGGAAATGGATGTCCTCGTCAAGATACGCGACGCCGATCTTTCCGTGCTCGAACGGTACGGCCGGCACATTCCCACCGATCTGATGGTCGTGCTGCGATGTGCCTTGGCACGCCGGCGCGAGGACCGAT